>NZ_KV793268.1:0-60572 GCF_001808405.1 Trueperella sp. HMSC08B05
GGCCCGCCGAGTCTCCTCGGCGGGCCGCCCCCTATCCAGCTACGTGCGGCTTAGTACATGCCACCCATGCCCGCGGCGGGGTCATCATGACCAGCGCCTGCCGGCTCCGGCTTGTTCGCCACCACGGCCTCCGTGGTGAGGAACAAGCCTGCGATCGAGGCGGCGTTCTGCAGGGCAGAGCGGGTCACCTTGACCGGGTCGGCGATGCCGGCGGCGAGCAGGTCCTCGTACGTGCCGGTGGCGGCGTTGAGGCCCTGGCCCGCGGGGAGCGAGCGGACCTTCTCCGCAACGACGCCGCCCTCGAGGCCAGCGTTCTCAGCGATCTGCTTGAGCGGGGCGGCCACGGCAATCTTGACGATCTGCGCACCGGTGGCCTCGTCGCCCTCGAGCCCGAGTCCGGCCAGGACCTCGTCGCCCGCCTGGATCAGAGCAACGCCACCACCAGCGACAATGCCCTCTTCCACGGCGGCCTTCGCGTTGAGGATCGCGTCCTCGATGCGCTGCTTGCGCTCCTTGAGCTCGACCTCGGTGGCCGCGCCCGACTTGATGACGGCCACGCCGCCCGCGAGCTTGGCGAGGCGCTCCTGCAGCTTCTCGCGATCGTAATCGGAGGTGGAGTTCTCGATCTGGACCTTGATCGTGGACACGCGAGCCTTGATGTCCTCTTCGGTGCCGGCGCCGTCAACGATGGTGGTGGCATCCTTGGTCATGACGACCTTGCGCGCCTGGCCGAGCATCGAGATATCGGCGGTGTCCAGCTTGAGGCCAACGGTCTCGGAGATGACCTGGCCGCCGGTGAGGACTGCCATGTCCTGGAGCATCTCCTTGCGGCGGTCGCCGAAGCCGGGGGCCTTGACGGCGGCGGACTTGAAGGTGCCGCGGATCTTGTTGACCACGAGGGTGGCCAGGGCCTCGCCCTCGATGTCCTCAGCGATGATGGCCAGCGGCTTGCCGGTCTGCATGACCTTCTCCAGCAGCGGCAGGAGGTCCTTGACGTTCGAGATCTTCGACTCGACGAGCAGGACGTAGGCGTCCTCGAGCACGACTTCCTGGCGGTCCGCGTCGGTTACGAAGTACGGGGAGAGGTAGCCCTTGTCGAAGGACATGCCCTCGGTGAGCTCCAGCTCGGTGCCGAAGGTGTTGGACTCCTCAACGGTGACCACGCCTTCCTTGCCGACCTTGTCCAGCGCCTCGGCGATGAGCTCGCCGATCTCGGCGTCGCCCGCGGAAATACCCGCGGTAGCGGCGATCTCCTCGCGGGTCTCAACTTCCTTCGCGTCCTTGAGCAGCTGCTTGACGACGGCGTCAACCGCCAGGTCAATGCCGCGGCGCAGGGCGATCGGGTTCGCGCCGGCCACAACGTTGCGCAGGCCCTCCTTAACGAGCGCCTGGGCGAGCACGGTGGCGGTGGTGGTGCCGTCGCCAGCGACGTCGTCGGTCTTCTTCGCGACTTCCTTCACCAGCTCAGCGCCGATGCGCTCGAGCGGATCCTCCAGGTCGATCTCCTTGGCGATGGACACGCCGTCGTTGGTGATCGAGGGGGCGCCCCACTGCTTGTCGAGAACCACGTTGCGGCCCTTGGGGCCAAGCGTTGCCTTGACGGTGTTGGCGAGCAGGTCCAGGCCCCGCTCCATCCCGCGGCGCGCCTCTTCATCGAAATGAATGATCTTTGCCATGCGAACTTCCTCCACGTTAGTGGTTGTCCAGCCGACGCCCGCGACGGACGACCCGCGTGCGGCCGTTTCCTTCCCGGCCATCGGCGAGCCTCATCGGCTGCAGAATTATCACTCTCACTTCAAGAGTGCCAGTAACGATTTTGGCACTCGACGCCCGGGAGTGCAAATCTCCCCACGACCGCGCCCGGCCGTTTCACCGCCGGCTAAAAGTTGAGCGCGGCTATATCAACTTCTCGTGAGAGCGTGAGGCTCCGCATGCGCCGCCCGAGGTGCTACCTCGCGACGACGACAACCTCCGTCTGGTACTGCCCCGTCACCGCCGCATCCTCCACGACGTTCGCAAACCCAAGGGTCTCAGCTACCTTCGTCGCGGTGCCCTTATGTTCGGCGCCGCTGTAATACACGGTGGACTCGGTCGGCTCAGCCCCACCCTTGTAATCGGCCACGTTGAGGTTCGTAAACCCAGCCTCCTGCAGGATCGCCGACTGCTGCCCGGCAAAGCCCGCGGTCCCGCGGCCGTTGAGCACGAGCACCCGCTGACTCAGATTCGGCTCAGCCGCCGGCTCTTCGGTGGCGCTGGGCTCCTCCGTGGCGCTCGGCTCCTCGGTGGGCGCGGCGCTGGTCTCCGTAGCCTCCGGCTCCGTGGTCTCCTGGGCAGGCGCCGACGACGTCGTCTCCACCCGCGGCGAGTCCGACCCCGCAACCAACTTCCCAATGCCGATGCCCAGCAAGGGGGCAAGCACCAAGACCGCGACGATCCCGATGATCCACGGGCGAGCACTCGGAGGCTGGCGGTGGCCGCCGATCGTCTTGCGCTCGGCGGCGAGTCGGTCGAATTCGTCTTCAGGATATGTAGTGGCCACGGGGCAAGTTTACAGGGAATCGGCACCGAATCGAGATTCCGGGCTGTGTTTCGGCTCGCGGCCGAGCCGCCCGCGCCTCGTCGGCGCCCCCAGTCCTATCTGCGGCCTAATCGCGCCCGTCGAGCTCGAGTGCGCCCTGGCTGTCCTGCCCGCTCTGGCCACCCGCCTCGCCCTCACCGCCGGACTCACCGTCACCCAAGTCAGACCCGTCACCCACCTCGGGCCCTCCCCCGCGCGGCGCATGAGGGGCCGGCACCTCCGGCAAGTCAAGGCCGCGCTCGGTCAGGCGCGAGTCGCGCAAGCGCCGCAGCCGGTCCACAAGCGCGGGATCAGCAGTCCACACCCGCGGCTCGTCGAGCATCCGCGACAGGACCAGGTAGTACTTCGACGCCGTCATCCCCAGCTGACGCTGGATGGCCTGCTCCCGGGTAGGGGCCATCCGCCACCAACCGCGTTCGATGTCGAGGATCGAACGCTCCACCTCTGTCAGCTCGTCGTCCATGCCCACCACTCTAGCGCGCCCCTCCGACAATAATTTGTGACGCCTTTCCGACACGCGCGATAGCAAATTGCCGTCGCGGATGTCAGAAAGACGCCGCAAACAGGAAGGATTGGTGCGCCAGTCCCGGCCCAGCCGCTAGCGCTGTGCCGTCATCGCCGCCAGCGGACTGAGCCTCATGGCCCGGCGCGCGGGCACCATGCCCGACGCCATCGCGATGAAGGTCGCGCCCGCAACCGCCGCCACCGCCAGCAGCGGCGGGATCTGGGAGATGCCGCCACCTTGTTGGTCGGGCGAGGAGGCCAACGTGTTGATGACCGCCGACAGCACGTAGCTGAGCACGATCCCAATCACGCCCCCAAGGAAGCCGATCGAGGAGGATTCCACGAGGAACAGCCTCCGGATGTCCCGCATCGAGGCGCCGATTACCTTCATCACACCGATGTCGCGCTGGCGCTCATACACACTCATGAGCATCGTGTTCGCGATGCCGATCGCGGCCACAAGCATCGAGATCGCGCCGATTCCGCCGAGCGCCGCCTGGATGCGCGCCGCCGTCTTCTTCGCCTCGAGAATCCACTCGGCCTCCGAGTAAGCCCCGTAACCCGAATCGCGCAACTCCTCGGAAAGGCTGAGGGCGGCGTCGGCGTCCTTGGCCATGACGATGAACTCGTTGTAAATGAAGTTGCGCCCCGGCTTGGCGTTCGCGCTCTCCTGGCCGGGTAGCTTCTCGGTGGAGATCGACTTCTTCAGGGCCGCCACCAACGTGTCGAGGTCGGCGAAGTACGACGACGATATCATCGACCACACCTGCGGCTCCTCGTACAGCTGCCCCGAAACGGTGGCGAGGATCGGACGCGGCGGCGCGACCGACGTCGTGCCCTCACCCGAGCCCCCAGAACCCTCGCTCGAACCCTCACTCGAACCCTCGCTCGGCGCCGGTTGCGGCTCCGCCATCTCGTAGGCCATGCCGCCCTCGGTTTCCACCGTAAGGAAGTAGGTGCGGCCCTGGAGGTCGATCTCCTTCGACTCGCCAGTGCGCGGGTCCCACGACTGGTTGGCCTTGCCACCCGCAAGCAACTGCACGGTGCCGCCGTGCACGGGCGCCGCGCCCCAGGCCAGCTCATAGCCCAGCTTCTCGAAACCGTCGGACGGAATGGCGCGGATCTGGAGGTACTCCTCCATACCCGCCGCCTTCATCTTCATGTCCACGGCATACACCGGAAACACGGCCTCCACGCCCTCGAAACCGGCCAGCGACCGGGCAAGCGCGTCGTCCATCTTCGGCGCGGGCTTACCCCGCTCGGCCCGCGGCGGCGACTGCACGCTCACCTGCCGCACCGACGGACTGTTGGCGCTCACCTCGTTCTGCCGCGCCAGCCCGACACCGAGCGAAATCATCACCACCACGGCCATCGTGCCGATCACCACGCCCGTCGAGGTCAGGACGGTACGCAACGGCCGGCGTCGTAGTGACGCCACCGCCGATGCGAGGATGTCGGTAAAGCGCATTTAGATCAGGCCGTCGCTATCCAGGAGGCTCAGCGCGTCCGCCTCGTCCTCGACGTCCTTCTTCTTCCGATGACGACGCACGGCCATCACCGCCACGATCACGACGCCGATCAACACCAACGCACCAATCGCGATCGGACCCCACGGGATCGTGGACTCCTCTTCGTCGATGTCCCCGGGAGCGATGGGGCCATCCTCGGGAATCATTTCGATGACGGTGACGGGCACCTCGCGCTCGATGCTGGCCGTCTCCCCCTCGGAGTTTTCGTAAGTGAGGACGAGAGTGATGGGCCCCTCAGTGACGTCCTCGGCTCGGACGATCATGTCAACGTTCGCAGTGGAACCCGCGGCGATGTTGCCCACGTAGGCCTCCTGCCCCGTGATCGCCTGTCCCTCCTTGATGGAAGCCTTGACGTTCGAGATCGCGGACTTGCCCAGGTTGTTCACGGTGAACACGATCGAGCCCTCGCCGCCGAGGGTGAGCATCTCGGGCGTCACCTGCGGCACCGACGTCTCCACACGGGCCGGCTGGCTGACCACGACCGCCACGGTCTCAGTGGAGGTCAGGGCCGTGAAATCCGCGTCCTCATACTCGATCGTGAGGGTGAGCGGGTAGGGCCTGTCCTCAAGCGTGGGCAGGGACGTGTAGTACATGGTGACGTCCACCGACTCGCGCGGGCCGAGCTTGGCCAGGTACACCGACGCCGACCCCGAGCGCGGCAGCAACCCGCCCTCGGCCGACAGGGAGAACTTGATGTTCTGCACCCGGGCCGTAGCGGAGGTGTTGCGGACGGTGAAGACGATGTCGAAATCGCTGCCTGCCACCACGGGCTTCGGCGTGGTAGTAAAGCCCTCCACCATGAGACGCGGGGTGGACTTGCCGGTCTGGACCGGGGCGTCGGCCGTCGGCGCGTCGCCCGGCTCGGGGGCATCTGCCGTATCCGCGCTGGCGGCGGGAACGATGAGGCCTGCGAAAAGCAACGTTAGGAAGGCCAAAAGGGTGCTGAAGCGTTTCACGGGTGTCTCCTCAGTCCGTATGGTTGGTGTGCGTGATGTCTTGGATGCGGCCGTCGCCAATCGAAACGATGACGTCCGCGTAGCTGGCCAGGTGCCGATCGTGGGTGACCATGATCCACGTCTGGTGGTAGTGCGCGATGAGGCGGCGAAACAGGTCAAGCGTGGCGGCGGCGGTGTGGGAATCGAGGTTGCCGGTGGGCTCGTCCGCGAAGACAATCTCCGGGTTGGACACGAGCGCGCGCGCAATGCCGACACGCTGCTGCTCACCGCCCGACATCTGGCTCGGCTTGTGATTCAGGTGCGTGCCCAGGCCCAGCGTGGTGAGCGCCCGGGCGGCCCGCTTGCGCCGCTCCGCCTTGCCCATCCCTCGGAAAGTGAGCGGCAGGGCCACGTTGTCCAGCGCCGTCATTTCCTGCATGAGGTTGAACGACTGGAAGACGAAACCCACGTGGTCGCGGCGGAACGCGGCCAGCTCGGCCTGGCTCATCTTGTCGATCCGGCACCCGGCCACCTCCACGCTCCCCGCCGACGGCGGCTCCAGGCCCGCGAGCATGTTGAGCAGCGTGGACTTGCCCGAGCCGGACGTGCCGACCACGGCCACGAACGTACCCTTCTTAATCTCAAGGTTGACCTGGTTGAGGGCGACGACGTGCGAACGGCCTACCTTGTACAACTTTGACAGGTCGTTTGTGCGTACTGCTATTTCTTCTACCACGAACCTAGCTTCCTCGCCGGCATTATTAAGCCGATTCTATTCGAGGTGCGAGCTCCCCGATGTCCGCCGCAGGGCGGATATCAGGATGTGGGCGGTGTAGGTTAAAGGCATGAGTTTGAGCGACGTCATGGATCCCGAATGGGCCGAGGCGATGGCGCCGGTAGAGGCCAACATCCACGCGATGGGGGACTTCCTGCGCGCCGAGAACGACGCCGGGCACGGCTACCTGCCCGCCGGGAAGAACGTACTGCGCGCGTTTTCCTACCCGCTGAGCCAGGTGCGGGTTCTGATCGTGGGCCAGGACCCCTATCCCACGCCCGGACACCCCATCGGGTTGAGCTTCGCGGTGGACAGGCAGGTCAGCCCGCTCCCGAGGTCGCTGGCGAACATCTACCGAGAGCTGAGCGACGACCTCGGCATCGCTCCCGCCTCCCACGGCGACCTCACCCCGTGGTGCGAGCACGGCGTCATGCTACTCAACAGGGTGCTGAGCGTGCGGCCGGGTGCGCCGGCGTCACACCGGGGCAAAGGCTGGGAGGCAATCACCGACCACGCCATCCGCGTGCTCGCCCAGCGCGACCAGCCGCTCGTAGCGATCCTGTGGGGCCGGCAGGCCCAAGAGCTGACGCCCCTGCTTCGCACGACGCCGAGGATCACCTCCGCCCACCCCTCGCCGTTGTCCGCCACCCGGGGCTTCTTCGGCTCCAAGCCGTTCTCGCGCGCGAACGCCCTGCTCGTGGAGCAGGGCGCGGAGCCGATCGACTGGCGGCTGGAGTAAGGGACAGAGCGCGTTCGACAGGAGTCGTGAATATACCGGCTGCCGGTTGCTATTTTGGCCTGGTGGGCCTCAGGTTCACGACCATGGACTCGACCAGAACAGCAAAGGCCCCGGCCCTGGTGGGTTCCGGAGCCTTGGGAGAGCCCCCTGTCAGACTCGAACTGACGACCTTCGCTTTACAAGAGCGGCGCTCTACCAACTGAGCTAAGGAGGCACCTGGCACGGGCCAGACGATCCCAGTGTGCCAGATACCCGCGACCATTGACAAAGCAAGCATGCGGGGATGCGGCGGGGCCGCGGGGATGCTTCCCCGCGGCCCCGCACCGGCTTCCCGGCGTCAGATTCACTTCACGCTGGCGCCAGGCTTACTTCGCGCCGGCGTCGATCGCGGACTGGATCACCGAGTCGACGTCGCCCTCCGCCAGCCAGGAATCGTCCACCACGCCGTTGACCTCGAGGGTGGGCGTGGCGGTGTAGCCCTTCTCGCGGAAGGAGTCGGTGGCCGCAACGGCCACAGCCTTCCAGTCGTCGGAGGCGACGGACGCGGGCAGGTCGTTGGCCACGTCGTCGGGCACGCCCACGCTCTTGGCGATGTCGGCGAACTCGGCGAGGGTGGGCGCGCTTCCGCCGCCCTTGACTGCTTCGGTGGTGCGTGCGAACAGCGCGTCGTTGTAGGCCCACGCCTGCTCGGGGGCGTATGTGGCCACGTAGAACATGGCCGCGGCGGCGTTATCGGACACCGAGTTGTTCAGGGTCGCCACCGGGTAGAGGCGCACCGAGAGCTCGCCGGCGTCGGCATGGTTGTGGTAGGTGTCGGCATAGTTGCGCTCGAGGTTGATGCAGCCCGAGCACGTGTAGTCGGAATAGACGGCGAAGACGCCCGCATCCTCGACCACCTGGCCTGCCACGCCGGCCGCATTGACGTCAATGCCGTAGTCGTCCGTGACGTTGGCGAGCGTGGCGGGGCGGACCGTGCCCTCGTAATCGCCCGTGTTTGCCTTGCCACCCTTGCCGACGATCTGCAAAATGGCGAAGACCACAAGCGCGACCGCGAGCACGATTCCACCAATCATGAGCGCCTTATTGCGGCGTGCCCGCTTAGCTTCCTGCTCCCGTAGGATCCGCGCTCGCTCGCGGGCCATGTCACGCCGTTCCTTCTTCGTCACGCTCTGTGCGCTATTCTTCGTTGCCATTGTTCCTCTTTCGAACATTTCCGCGGTCAACCATGCGTTGCGACGCATCATCACTCATTGAACTCTAAACTATCTGGAGATGGGCCTGGCTGACAACTACGCCCGCAGCGAGCGCAACTAATAGCGTAGTCGCAATCCAGAAAAGTCGGTATCCCGCGGTTGGCGCGATGCCCTCCATGAGGTACCTCACGCCTTCGCGCCCGTTTTCGTTCGGCGCGATGAACCACGCAACGACGACGCCCACGTACACCCCCACCGCCTGGCCGCTCGCGGGTGGCAACGCGCCGAGGAAGTCGAGGAACAACCAGGTCAGCCACCCGACGCCGGCGCCCACACCCACCGACACCACCGACCTGGCCACCGCGCCGATAAGCGTGAGCGGCGAGCGCAACACCGCGCCCATGACGTCGTTCTGGTACGGCCCGCCGTTGCGCATCCGCCGCTCACGCAGGTCGCTCTGCGCGCCCCCGAGCCACGACAGTGCCACGATGAGCGCCGCCATCACCGCCGCCGACGTCACCGGCCACACCAGCGCAAACAGCCCGACGACGATCGACGCCACCCACACCTGCAACCGCGCCTTGCGCGGCGGCACCGCCCAGGCGGGGAGCTGGCCCGCCGGGTACCCGTAGCCATAGCCGTAGCCCACCGCGCCTGGCAGCTGGACGGGTGGCGCTGGCTCTGGTTCCAACATTCTCTCGAACACCGAGGTTCGGGCGGGTGAGGGGTCGGGCCCCTCACCCGCCCCCGTTCCCGGAGTCGGATCAGCCACCGGCAGCGGGGCCGTGGCATCGACCGGCGGCTGTGCCGCCGAATACCCACCGGGGTAAGAGGAGGATCCGGCGCCTACGATCGGGCGGGTCGCATCCCCGCCACCCGCGCGGCCCGCACCAGCACCGCCCGGCCCCGCCGGGCCGTAGGCCACCGTATCGCCCGCGGTCTCATCGCCCGCCGACATCGGGGCGAACGCCGGCGCCACGGGCGGCTCGTACGACGGGGCCGCGCTCACTCCGGCCTCGCCGCCCTCACCGGTCCAGCCCTCGCCGCCCTCACCGGTCCAGCCCTGGCCAGCCCCGCCAAACTCGCCGGGCCACGGGTGCAGGGCAGTGCGCGCCACGTCACCGAAGCTCGCCCCGCCCAACACATCCATGAGCTGGGCAAACGTAATGCGCTCCTCCCGGCGCGGGGCCAGTGCCGCCCGGAACGCCCGCTCCACCTCCGGCGCGAGCCCCGGCAAATCCGCCTCCCCCACGACCACCCGGTGCATCACCGCCGGCGAGTTCCCCACGCCAAACGGCGCCTGCCCCGTGGCCGCGAACGCGAGGACCGCGGCGAGTGCCCACCAGTCGGCGTCCGCATCAGGGTCTCCCCCGCGCACCACCACGGGGTCACAAAAACCGGGTGTGTGGGTGAGAGCACCGGTCTGGGTCATGCGCAGGTCATCTCCCAGTTGCGCGATCCCAAAATCAATGAGCACGGGCCCTTCCTCGCCCATCATCACGTTCGACGGCTTAAGGTCCCGATGTAGCACCCCCTGGTCGTGGATCGACTCCAGCGCAGCCGCGAGCTCCTGACCCAGCTCCACCAGGTCCGCCCCCTCGTAGCGCCCCGAATCGCGCACGTCCTGATCCAACGTAGGCCCGTCGATCAGCTCCGTGACAAGGAAAATCTCCTCCTCGTCCGTCTCCGCATCCAGGATCTGCGCCACGTACTTCCCCCGCACGCGCTGCAGCATCGCCACCTCGCGCCGCAGCCGCTCCCGCGAGCGCGGGTCCGCCGCCAACTCCGGATGCAGCAGCTTGAGGGCGACATCCCGCCCGTCAGCGTCCACCGCCTGATACACGAACGACATCCCACCCGAACCGATCCTCTTCACGATCCGGTAGCCGCCGATCATCGCCCGTTGCCTCATGCCACCCTCCTTTCTGTCTTGCCACGACGCCGTCCGCCCCAGCCACGACACCAGCCACGCCGTCACGACGCTGCCCGCCCCAGCCGCGCGTCGTGCACGCCGCCACGCACGTCGCCGCGATCGACGCGAGCCGCGCGACCGTCGTCGCTCATTCTTGCAAGCGCCTCCGACAATCCCGACGCCCGCCCGGGCAAAACCGCGCAAACACGCCGCTTGCCAGGGATCCACCCCGCAATTGTCTTACAAATACGTCACAGTCGTATCCTACCGCGGGCCACCTGTGGCACAATCTAAGGGATGCCAACACGGACGTCGGCATCGTGTCAGAGTTGACACTGACACCTTTCACTACGGATCGTCCGGCACGTACCTGCCGGTGAAGGGAACCATGAACCATGGCGACTGTTACATTTGATAACGCTACCCGCGTCTACCCTGGAGCAACCACCCCGGCCGTCGATGCACTCAACCTTGAGATCAAGGACGGCGAATTCCTCGTCCTCGTCGGCCCCTCCGGATGCGGAAAGTCCACCTCGCTACGCATGCTCGCTGGCCTCGAAGACGTCAACTCCGGCCGCATCTTCATTGGTGACCGCGACGTCACCGACGTCTCCCCCAAGGACCGCGACATCGCGATGGTGTTCCAGAACTACGCCCTCTACCCGCACATGACCGTGGCCGACAACATGGGCTTCGCGCTCAAGATCGCTGGCGAAGATAAGGACGTCATCCGCCAGCGCGTGGAGGAAGCCGCCAAGATCCTCGACCTCACCCAATACCTCGACCGCAAGCCGAAGGCCCTCTCCGGCGGCCAGCGCCAGCGCGTCGCCATGGGCCGCGCCATCGTCCGCAAGCCGCAGGTCTTCCTCATGGACGAGCCGCTGTCGAACCTCGACGCCAAGCTCCGCGTCCAGACCCGCACCCAGATCGCCTCGCTCCAGCGCTCGCTCGGCGTCACCACCGTGTACGTGACCCACGACCAGACCGAGGCCCTCACCATGGGCGACCGCATCGCGGTCCTCAAGGACGGCCTCCTCCAGCAGGTCGCCTCCCCCGCCGAAATGTTCTCCCGCCCGGCCAACGCCTTCGTCGCCGGCTTCATCGGCTCCCCCGCCATGAACCTCGGCACCTGGCGCATCGACGGGAACGACGCCGTCTTCGGCGACGCCCGCTTCGCCCTCCCGGCCGACGTGCTCGCCGCCGCCCGCCCGGACGGCTCCCTCACGGTCGGCCTGCGCCCCGAGGCGCTCGAAGTCGCCGGCGCTGGCGAGGGTGGCATCCCGGTGAAGGTCACCTTCGTCGAATCCCTCGGCTCGGACGCCTACGTCTACGGCACGATCGTCGGCGCGGAGCGCGAAAACACCAACTTCGGCTCCGGCGACCAGTCCGAGACCATGGTCGTGCGCATCGAGCCGTACGTCGTTCCCAAGGCGGGCGACGTCGTCTACCTCAAGCCCAAGGCCGAGCACACCCACTACTTCTCGACCTCCACGGGCGAGCGCATCGACAGCTCGATGCACAAGCCCTCGATGAGGAACGTGGACAACGACGCCGCCGAAGTCCACATCGAGGACTAATCGCAGTAGCTGAGTGAACGACGCCGGGGCTCGGGTTTCGACCGGGCTCCGGCGTCATTCGCGCGTGCGGTAGCATTGATTCGGCACGCCGAGGAAGTGGGGGAACAAAGTGATCAAGTCGCTGCAGATCACGTCAGCGCAGGTGGAACCGGCGCTCCTTGACCTGCCGTGGAACGTGCCCCTCGAACAGTGGCCCACCTCCATCATCGCCGCCCTCCCCCGCGGTATCTCCCGGCACATCGTGCGATTCGCCTACCTAGAGGGCAAGGTCGTGGCCGTGAAGGAAATCGGCGAAACCGTAGCCCACCACGAATACGAGACGCTTCGCGACCTCAACCGGATCGACGCTCCCTGCGTGGAACCCATCGCCGTCATCACCGGCCGCTTCGACGCCGCGGGCGAACCCCTCAACGCCGCCCTCGTCACCCAACACCTGCCCTTCTCCCTGCCCTACCGTTCCCTGTTCGGCCAGGCCTCCATGCGAATCGACACCGTCAGCCGCCTCATCGACGCGCTCGCCGTGCTCATGGTCCGCCTCCACCTCCTCGGCTTCTACTGGGGAGATGTGTCGCTCTCTAACGCACTCTTCCGGCGCGACGCCGGGGAATTCTCCGCCTACCTCGTGGACGCCGAAACCGGCGAACTCGAAGACAACCTCTCCGAGAAGAAGCGAAACTACGACATCGACGTCGCCCGCGTCAACATCATTGGCGAACTCATGGACCTCCAAGCCGGCTCCATCCTCGACCCCGAATTCGACGCCATCGCCGTCGGCAACCGCTTCGAAGAACGCTACCTCGAACTGTGGGACGAACTCACCAGCGAAGAATCCTTCGACCGCTCCGAGCGCTGGCGCGTGGACGCCCGCATCCGCCGCCTCAACGACCTCGGCTTCGAAGTGGGTGAGCTCGCCATGTCCACCGACATCGACGGCACCTCCATCTCCATCCAACCCAAAGTGGTGGACCTCGGCCACTACTCGCGCAAACTCATGCGCCTCACCGGGCTCGACGTGGAAGAAAAGCAGGCGCGCCGCCTGGTTAACGACATGGAGTCTTACCGCACCTACACCGGCAAATCCGACTACCCGCTCGAGATCGTCGCCCACGAATGGATGACCAACGTCTACGAGCCCACCGTCCAAGCTGTCCCACCCGAGCTACGCACCAAGCTGCAGCCCGCCCAGCTCTTCCACGAAATTCTCGAACACCGCTGGTTCATGTCCGAACGCCAAAACCGCGACGTGCCCATGCGCGAGGCCGTCAACTCCTACGTCCACGAAGTCCTCACCCACCGCCGCGACGAATCGCAATTCATCGGGCGCGACGCCGACGGGCCCGCCACCGAGGAATTCGATGTCGGGACGATCTTCGGGGACTAGGGGCGGGGCTCGCGGCTAGCCCGCGGCTCCGCCGCGGGCCCAACCGGCCAACGTCAGACTTAACCCGTGATCTCCGAGATCGCCACAGTGCGGTTCTCCTTGAGGGACAGCGTGCAGGCGTCCGCTGTTGCGATCGACTCCATCGCCGCCGTGCCATCGGACAGCTTCGCAAACTCCTCTGCCACCGGCTCACCCTGCATGAGCCCATGGAAGTAGGTCATCTCCTCCTCCACAATCCCCGACAGCCACAACGGCAACTCCATGTCCGGGTGACCAAACTGCACCCCACCATCCGTACCGGTCAAGCCCGCGTAAATCTCCGCGCGCTGGCGATCCTCCTCCTCGGTGCGATGCAGAAGGTAGCGGCGCTCGTCGTCGTCGACCCGGACCGTCACCCCCACATCCTGGAGGTCAATCTTGATCGCACCCTTCTCCGCCTGAATCAGCAAGTAATGCTCCGGCCAGCGGAAGGCCGAGCCATACTCGAGGGTGGCGAAGGCGCCGTCGAACTGGAGCTGGATGAGGAGCATGTCGTCGACGTCGTCCTCGCTGTGTGCCACGTTCCCGCCGATCATCGTGGCAAAGCGCGCCGGGCCAAGGATCGACTGCACGCAGTCGAGCTCGTGGACGTGATGATACAGGTGGCCGCCCGACAGCTCGCGGACCTTCTTCCATGTCGCAACCGGCTGCACGGACTCCCAGCCCGTGCGCGTAGAGCGGATGTGCAAGACCCGGCCCAGCTCGCCCGACGCGATCAGGCGCTTGGCTAGGCGCACCCCATTCATGAAATTCATGACGTGGCCGGCCATGAAGAAGACGCCAGCTTCGCGGGCCGCGTCTACCATTGCGGCGCAATCGGCGTAGCTCAACGCGATCGGCTTCTCAGCGAAGATCGCCTTACCCGCGCGGGCAGCTGCCAGGGTTGGCTCCACGTGCATGGAATTCGGGGAGGCAACGATCACGGCGTCGACCCGCGGGTCGCGCACCAGGGCCTCCATCGAGTCAAAGACCTCCGCGCCAAACTCGGCGGCAGGGCGGGCGGCGTTCACCGGGTCGTACACGCCGAGCACGTTCGCGCCCTCCAGGCGATGTAACGCGCGGCCGAGCTCCGCGCCGAAGTAGCCGGTTCCGACGATTCCGTAGTTAACCATGGGATGTCCTTTCATTCGTGGAGGTAGGCTCAAGCACGCTTGCGGCCGCGTTGGTTCTGGCGCCGCTCGAACTTCTCAGCGCGGGCAATGAGGGTGGGCAGGCTGTAGTAGCGCACGTCGACCTTGATGAGCGTGCCCCTCGTGTCGAGCAGGTGGAGGTAGTTGCGCGGCTCGTTGAGGAAGCGGACCTCGGCCAAGTCCGCGTAGGCGATGCGCTTTGGTGCGGCCGGCCACTCGCGCAACTCGAAAAAGTCCGGGGCGTCAACTGCATAGTTGAGCCTGAGGCCGATCGCCTGCCTGGCCAGCACGCCAAGTAGCAGGATCGCCGCCAGGAACATCGCCGCCTGCGGGATCCCCTGCGAGCGCAACCCCGCCACCACCATGAGCGGCACGAACACGATCGTGATCGAGGCGATGACCGCTACCATCTTGCGATAGCGCAGGCCGGGGGTCTGTTTGCGCGCGGGGTCGAGGCGCTGGTTCATGGTCGTCCTTGACGTCGGGATTGGGCTCGTGTCCCATCGTATACCACCGCCCGCCCGTCAAATCTCAGGACTCTGAGCGCAAAACCCCGGGATTCCGCAATGAAAAGCTACAGGGTCCTGATTCTTGACGGAGACGGGCGGCGCAAGTAGCGGCGCTGCTTGAGAATCGCAATCAGATGCTTTTGAGTGTTTTCCCAGTCGTACCAGATCTGCTGGTAACTCAGCCGCGTGACCTCATAGCCCAGTGAACGGAACAAGAGATCGCGGTGGCGATCGTTCTCAAATTCAACGCGCCCCATGTGGTGCGCCACGGAATCGCACTCAAGGATCCACGATTCCCCGATCAACATGTCGGCGAATCGCCCCGCGATCGGGGAGAACTGCTGAACAACCTTCACACCCCGCTTGCGCATGAAGTGAGCAACGCGAGTCTCGCTACCGGACTGTGACCCAAATGCGGCACAACCGAGTTTCCGTGCTCTGCTTTCCGGAATTCTCTCCAACATCATCTGGATCCCAGACATCGTCATCATGCCTAGATTCAGCGCTGATTCCATCACCACCAGGGCAGTCTCCGAATCATGGAACCGTGCAACCTGCTCAACGGCATCCTCAGCGGCGACAACCAACTGCCGCTTGTCGCCTGCAGCACGGTGCACCTGCACAACAGTTCGGCTATTGCCAAGACCTGACACGGCTTGTTTGATCTTGCTGGCCGACTCCCAGTGATTCGCGACCACGTGAAGAGTCGGCCCTGGCTCCGGCGGAATCCAAAGTCCGTGCAACTTTGCAGCCGAAAGGCATCCAAGCCGAGTGTGACTCGACGCGGCTATCGCAACGGATTCTTCCGCTCCTCTCCACGCATACCAACCGTGACTCAGATGTCGGAGCTCACCCGCAGAAACGAGCTCAGCTATGCCGTTGCCGTCTAAGCCTTGCAATTCGAGCTCTGCACGAGACACAACACCATGGAACATGACACCAGCATGACAAGAACTCCGCGCAGCTGTTTTCCGATGCTCCCCGAAAATGGGGTTCCCACTCCACGAACGTTGTCTGTGGAAAAGATCCTTGGCCGCCTCACCCCAAACACCCGACAAACCGGACATCCGGCATAGCGCACAGCGTCAAGATCTCAAGATTCCCGTCAAATCTCAGGACTCTGAGCGCAAAACCCCGGGATTGCGCAATGAAAAGCTACAGGGTCCTGATATTTGACACCCGTGGCACAGCAGTGGGCCCCGGGAAACCCCGGGGCCCACAACCCGGCCACGTTCTACCCGCGCAGCTCCTGGATCACCAGCTCCGCGATCTGGATCGTGTTGAGTGCCGCGCCCTTGCGCAGGTTGTCGCCCACCACGAAGAAGGACAGCCCCTTCGCCGGGTCATCCGCAGCGAAGTTCTGCCGCACACGGCCCACGTAGCACGCATCCTCGCCGGCGCACTCGAGCGGGGTGGGCACCTCGACGTACTGCACGCCCGGCGCATCCTTCAGCAGCTCGATCGCACGCTCCACGGAGATCTCGCGCTCAAACTGCGCCGACACCGCCATCGAGTGACCCGTGAACACCGGCACGCGCACGCACGTGCCCGCCACCTTCAGCTCCGGCAGACCGAGGATCTTGCGCGACTCGTTGCGTAGCTTCTGCTCCTCATCGGTCTCGAACGTGCCGTCATCCACGATCGCCCCGGCCATCGGCACCACGTTGAACGCGATCGGCGCAACATACGGCGTGGTGTCCGCGGGGTGAGCAATCGCATAGCCGTCCGTGGCCAGCCCCTTGAGTGCCTCGCCCTCCTCCACGCCGGCCCGGGCCTGGTTCGCCAGCGCGTTCACGCCCGCGAGCCCCGAACCCGACACGGCCTGGTACGAGTTGACCACCATGTTCGTCAGCCCTGCCTCATCGGCCAGCACCTTCACCACGGGCATGATCGCCATCGTGGTGCAGTTCGGGTTCGCGATGATCCCCTTCGGCCGGTTCACGATCGCCTCCGGATTGACCTCGGTCACCACCAGCGGAACGTCCGGATCCTTGCGCCACGCCGAGGAATTATCCACGACGACCGCGCCCGCCGCTACGAACTTCGGCGCGTACTCGAGGGAGACCGCACCACCGGCGGAAAACACGGCAACATCAATCCCGGAATAATCCGCGGTGGCAACGTCCTCCACCACCACATCCTGCCCCCGGAACTGGAGCACAGTGCCAGCCGAGCGTGCGGAAGAGAAGAAGCGGACGGCGTCGACGTCCACCTCCCTCTCCTCGAGGATGGTGCGCATGACGTGGCCAACCTGGCCGGTGGCGCCTACAACTGCGAGGGTGATGCTCATCGTCCCGTACCTCCATAAACAATTGCTTCATCTTCGGCATCCAGGTCGAATGCCTTGTGGACAACCCTGACGGCCTCGGGCACGTCGGCGGCGGCGAGGACCGTGGAAATCCGGATCTCGGATGTGGAAATCATGTCAATGTTGATGCCGGCTTCGGCGAGCGCAGCGAAGAACTTCGCGGTGACACCCGGGTGGGAGCGCATGCCCGTGCCGATGAGTGACAGGATGCCGACGCCGTCGTCCTTAATGATCTCAGCGAAGCCGAGCTCCTCGCGGGCCCGCTCGAGCGCGAACACGGCGCGCTTGATTTCGGGTACCGGCAACGTGAACGAGATCGTGGCCTGGCCTGGCTGGTTGACGGGCACGTTTTGGACGATCATGTCGATAGAGGAGCCGGCGTCGGCAACCACTTGGAAGATGCGCGCGGCGGCGCCGGGTTCGTCGGGCACGCGCGTGACCGTGATCTTCGCCTGCGACGTGTCGTGGCTGATGCCGGAGATGATGGGGGCTTCGTTGTCGCCGTCCCAGCGGCTGCGGGTGGACTCGTTCACGATCCACGTTCCTTCCTTGTTGGAAAACGATGAGCGAACATGCAGGGGCACGTCGAACCGGCGGGCGTATTCGACGGCACGCAGATGGAGAATCTTGGTGCCGTGTGCCGCCATTTCGAGGGTTTCTTCGTAAGTGAGGGCAGCGATGTGGCGGGCGGATTTGCAGATGCGGGGGTCGGCGGTGAGGACGCCGTCGACATCGGAGTAGATCTCGCACACGTCCGCCCGGAGCGCCGCCGCGAAGGCAACCGCGGTGGTGTCGGAGCCGCCGCGGCCGAGGGTGGTGACGTCGTTGTGCCGGTTCACGCCCTGGAAGCCGGCGATGATCGCGATTTCGTTGTTTTTTAGGACACGGCCGATGCGTTCGGGCACGACGCCGACGATCGACGCCGCGCCGTAGACCGTGTCGGTGTGAAGGCCGGCCTGCTGGCCAGTGAAGGCGTGGGCGGGGACGCCGAGGTCGGTGACAGCCATCGCGAGGAGCGCCATGGAGATGCGCTCACCGGCGGAGAGCAGCACGTCCATTTCGCGTGCGGTGGGTTCGGTGGTGACGGCGGCGGCGAGGTCGATGAGGTCGTCGGTGGTGTCGCCCATGGCGGAGACCACGACCACAACCCGGTTACCCGCCTTGTGGGTGTCCACGATGCGCCGGGCGACGCGCTTGATGCCATCGGCATCAGCAACTGACGAGCCGCCGAACTTTTGCACTATAAGAGCCACGTCTACTCCTTTCGGTGCCCTCATGCTACGGGAGGCGCCCCGGGTTCGGCTGGGGCTCTCACGTGCTGGGCGTGTGAATCCTCTGACGCCCTTCCATGGCGCGGGAGATCGTGACTTCGTCGGCGTATTCGAGGTCGCCGCCCACGGGCAGGCCGGAGGCGAGCCGCGAGACGATGACGTTCATGTGCGACAGGTTGAGGGAAAGGTACGTGGCCGTGGCCTCTCCTTCGACGTTTGGATCCATGGCGAGGATGACCTCTTGCACGACGCCGGAGCCCAGCCTTGCGTACAGCTCACGGATGCGCAGATCTTCGGGGCCGATGCCGCCGATCGGGTCGATCGCGCCGCCGAGTACGTGGTAGCGGCCGCGGTATTCGCGCGAGCGCTCGATGGCGACGATGTCCTTGGCTTCTTCGACCACGCAGATGACGGAGTCGAGCCGGCGGGGGTCGGCGCAAATGCGGCAGAGCTTGTCCTCGGTGACGTTGCCGCAGATTTCACAGAAACGGACCTTGGATTTGACGGATTCGAGGGCGCCAACCAGGGCGTCGACTTCCGAGTCATCCGCCTCCAGCAGGTAGAACGCGATTCGCTGCGCGCCCTTGGGGCCGATCCCGGGCAGGCGCCCCAGTTCGTCAATGAGCGCTTGGACCGCGCCGTCATACACTCCGGCCATGCCTACTCCTCCCGTTCTTCGATCACTTTAGCCTCGAAGCGCTCGAGCAGGACCTGCAGACCCACCATGGTCGACTGTGAGATGTCCGGGTCGTCGGCGGAGGCACCTTCCCATTCGGGGTGGGAATCGTCGACGACGGCGGGCTCGTCCGGGTAGTCGGCACGAGTGGGGTGGGCGTGTGCGGCGGCGAGGGCCTGGAAGTCGGTGCCGGTAAGGCCGGCGCGGGTGGGGGTGGGGGCGGCCTGGGCCGGGTACGTCTGGGTGGAGGCGTCGGCGCCCTCGTCCGGGAGGTCGTCCGGGTCTGGGCCGTCCGGGCGGCGGTCCAACGACGACGGTTGCGCCCACTTGCCCAATGTCGTATGCGTATAGGGATCTTCGACGGGCGGCACGTGGAACTGTGCGAACCCGGTCGGCTCGTGGCCCGTGGTGTTGGCGTGGCCGGAGGCCAAGCTCTCTGGTAGCTCGGCCGGAGGCGGCATCGGGAAGCTCTCGGCTGCGGAGCCGAGGATGTCAGCGGCGGAGCGCTCGGGCGACTCGCCGTGATCGTGGCCGGGAGCTTGGTCAAGACCGGGGCCGGGCGCCGCGCCGGATTCTGTAGCAGGTGTCGCCCCGAAAGCAGGGCCGCCGGTCGCGCCAAAGGCAGGGGTGCCGGGCATGCCGTCGGTGGCCGGCTCTGCGGTAAAGCTCGGGTCGTGGGCGGGGTCCGGTTCGCCGAGATCAGAATCGTCGACGTTAGATTCGTCGAAGTCGGGCTCGTCGCCGTAGGGCGGGGCCCAGTCGGGCTCCGCGGCCGAGTGAGATTTGGAGGGCCTGCGAGGTTCGCCAGTTTCTGCGGGCTCGCCCGCCCGCTTCGTTACCGGCCTTGCCTGCTGGTGCGAGCCTGAGCCGGCCACCGGTTCACGCACATCGGCTGACTCCGGCTCCGACTCCGCTGCAGATGCGCGCAAGTCACCTGACTGCGCACCCCGCAAACCCTCGGCATCTTGAGGCGGGCCGGCTGGTGCATGCTCAGGATCTCGGCTCACCGCTGGGCGTGATGGTTCGGCTCGCTCAAAGTCGACGGCCGGCGGTTGGGGTGCCGCGGCCTGCGCGGCGTCAGCTTTTGGGGCCGACGGTTCGCCTCCCGCCAATCCTTCGACTCGGAGGGCGAGTCCGAACATGTTCGCTATGATCCGCTCGACCTCGCGAGCGCCACGCGCCGTGAACGCCCCGGCAACGCCGGGCTGTTCGAAGCCGACGTAGAGTACCCCGCCCTCGACCCTGACCGGGCCATTTGCCGCACCGAGTTGGGCGTGGGCGATGCGGGACAGGCTCTGGTCGGCCATGATCGCGGGCCACTGCGCGCTGATCTGCGCAAGCGGGTCGCCGCCGGACTGCCCGGCGGGTTCGGCCGGCTGTGCCGGCGCCTGCTCGGGCGCACCCTGGGCCTGAGTTGGCTGCGGAGGGTGAGTCGCCTGTTGTTCCGGAGCCGATTGCCGTGCTGGAGCCGACTGCTCGGAAACAGCGCGTTCGGGTGCCGGTTGCGCCGACGCCTGCCGCACTTCTTGCTGTTCCCCGGCCTGCCGCTCGGGGGCTGGCATATCGGCATGCCCCTGCTGGGGCGCGCGGCCTTCGGACGCGCGCCCGGCCGACTCCCCCTCCTGCGAGCTCTGTCTTTCCAGAACAGATTGCGCGGGCGCCTTGCCATCGCCGTCGAACCCTGCACTCGTCATCACAGGCATGGGCCGTCTGCGTGGATCCATCTGGTCCAAGCGCCGCTGCTGCTCGACAGATCCAGCCACACCCTGCGCACCCGAGATCTGCCCGCCTGGGCCCGCATTTCCGGCCTGGCCCGCCTGCTGACCGACCTGATGTCCCTCCGGCTGCCCCGGCCCGCGCCCGGCCAGCTGTGCGCCACCGGTCACGCGCCCAGACCCGGCCGGCTTCGCCCGGAACTTCGCCAGGCTGCTGGCCACCTCGGGGCTGGGCGCCTCGGGCCCGCTCTCGACCACCTGCGCCGGCACGCCCACCCGCGCAATCACCAGCCGAGCGCACAGCAACTCCAGCTGGAGTCGCGGCGCGGTGGCACCGGCCATATCGCTCAGCGCAGCGTTCGTCAGGTCCGCACACTGCGAGGCGCGCTCCGCCCCAAGCGCCGCCGCCTGCTCAACCATCCGCCCATACTGATCCTCCGGCACCGAGACGAACACGTCCTTCGCCTCATCTCCCGCGAGCGCGATGATCACCAGATCCCGCAGCCGCTGGAGCATGTCCTCAACGAAACGCCGCGGGTCGTGACCAGACTTAACCACCTTGTCCACAACCCCAAACAGCGCCGAACCATCCCGCGTGGAGATGGCGTCAACGGCGTCGTCGAGCAACGCCGCCGAGGTGTAACCGAGGAGGGCGACGGCGCGGTCGTAGTCAAGGCGCGTGCCCTCGGAGCCGCCGATAATCTGGTCGAGGACCGAGAGCGTGTCACGCACCGAGCCCGTTCCCGCGCGGACCACCAACGACAGCAGGTCCTTCCCCGCGCTCACGCCCTCACGCGCGCAAACCAGCGCCAGGTACTGTTCGAGCTCCAGCGGCGGGACCAGCCGGAACGGGTAGTGGTGCGTGCGCGAGCGGATCGTGCCGATCACCTTTTCCGGCTCGGTGGTCGCAAAAATGAACTTCACGTGCGGCGGCGGCTCCTCCACCAGCTTCAACAACGCGTTGAAGCCCTGGCTGGTGACCATGTGTGCCTCGTCGATAATGAAGATCTTGAAGCGATCCCGCACCGGCGCGAACCCGGCCTGCTCGCGCAGCTCCCGCGCGTCGTCTACACCGCCGTGCGACGCCGCGTCCAGCTCCACGACGTCGAGCGACCCCGATCCATCGCGCGCCAACTCCCGGCACGACTCACACTTCCCACACGGCTTCGCGGTGGGGTACTCCACACAGTTGAGGCAGCGGGCGAGGATCCTCGCCGACGTCGTCTTGCCACAACCGCGCGGCCCGGAAAACAAATAGGCATGCGTGGTGCGGCCCGCCTCAAGAGCGGCCATCAGTGGCCGGGTGACGTGATCTTGACCGATCACTTCTTGAAAGGACTCGGGCCGGTAGCGGCGATACAGGGCTATACTCACGCCTCCTAGTCTACGCACACCCTCCGACAAATCTTTCGCCGGCCGCCACCTGGGGATAACCTCGCCGGGCGGTCGCAAGTTTTATGGCATGCGCCCGTCCTCTTGCGGCAAGATAGCCCTAGGTACCACAACCACACAATTGAGGCAGCCCCGTAGCAGCACCAAAAACCTTCATCGATTTCCCCACGCTCAACGCCTCCACCAGTAAAGATGACACTCTCTCCGGCGCGACTGCCCAGACCATCGTTCTGGTAAAGGGCCGCTAGCCCAGGACTCACGCCGGCATGGACGACTGGGGAAGCGCGTCTCGATGAACGCGTCGACGACGTCATGGGCCTCCTGTGCCCCTTCTCAGTTTTTGTTTGTACCCCTTTTGCACCCCCCTTACGGTGGGGTCTTGTGGGGTCGCTTGGGGTTTTGGGGTGGTTTTGGTGGTGTCTGACGAAACCCGACTACACCAACGAAAACCCGCGATAATCCAACAAAAAGTCCCGTCCCGCTACTGCGGGACGGGACTTTTGCGGAGGATGGGGGATTCGAACCCCCGAGGGCGTTAACCCAACCCGCTTTCCAAGCGAGCGCCATAGGCCACTAGGCGAATCCTCCTCAGATTCTGCCAATCTGCCTACCCAGTTTACGAAAACTGGCGCCCTTTGGGAAATTGCGGGCCGCCAGGCGCGGGTGCCGTTAGTCTCACCCTCCCGACGTTGCCACCCCGAAACTCATGGTAGGATCGGTGGCGGCTCCCCACGTGGCGTCATCTTGAGGAACTCCCCCAGGGCAGGAATGCAGCAAGGGTACTTGGGCTCTGGCGGGTGCGTGGGGAGTCCTTACTCTTCCCATATCCCGACGACTCCGGGGTCCAGCCAACCTTCGCCCGCACCTATCCCGCCGCGCGCCTACTCCCCGCCTGCAGCCTTGTCTTCCTCGCGCACCTTCTTGGCCGCCTTGCGAGCCTTCTTGGCCGACTTGCGCTCATCCTTTGCGGCCTTCACGCGGTCCTTTTCCAGATTCACGGCGACGTCGTCGACATAAATGTACTTCGTGCGGTCGAGGCGCTGGTGGGCGTCCTGCTCGGCGATCGCCGGCCGCTTCGGCACCTCCACCTTCTCCGGTTCAATGCGTTCCCAGGGGATCTCGTGCAGGATGTCGGAAATGACGTTGATGCGCGAACGCTTCTTATCCTCCGACTCGACCGTACGCCAGCGCGCCCACGGCGTGTCCGTGGCGGCGAACATGGCGTCCTTCGCCTGCGAGTATTCTTCCCAGCGGTTGATGGATTCGACGTCGATCGGCGACAGCTTCCAGCGTCTCATCGGGTCCGATGACCGCGACCTGAACCGCGCCTCCTGCTCCTCCGCCGACACGGAGAACCAGTACTTGAGGATGCGGATCCCGTCGTCGACAAGCATGCGCTCAAACTCGGGCGCCTGCCGCAAGAAGCGGTGGTATTCCTCGGGCGAGGCGAAGCCCATCACGCGCTCGACGCCCGCGCGATTGTACCAGGACCGGTCGAAGATGACGATCTCGCCCGCCGCGGGCAGGTGCGCCACGTAGCGCTGGAAGTACCACTGCGTAGACTCGCGCTCGGTGGGCTTAGGCAACGCGACCACTCGCGCATGACGCGGGTTCAAGTACTGGGTGACGCGCTTAATCGCCGACCCCTTCCCCGCCGCGTCACGCCCCTCAAAAAGGATGACGATGCGCTCACCAGTGGCAATAACCCACTGCTGCATCTCCACGAGCTCTGCCTGCAGGCGGCGAAGCTCCTTGTCGTACGCGCGCGAGTCGAGCTTGGGGAGCTTTGTTGAGAGGGAATCGGTATCAGACATGCCCCAAGTGTACTCTTCGTCACTGTTTGCCACTGGCGTTTTTCACGACGCCGCCCGCGCCTTGCGCCCACACCCCACGTCGCGATCGTCCCGCTTTGCACCCACGCCCTCACCTCGCGCAGGGGCAGTCACCTCGCGCGCCCCGGCGGGCTCACCGTGCCGCCCGCCCCACCCCCTGCCTCGCATCTCACATGGACAAACCCTTATTTCCCAGCGGCAAAGAATGGTACGATTTTTGACGGTTTTTGAGGATTGTAATTGCGCCGTCGGGAAAGACGAGTATGGCTAAAGAACTGACGCATGGTCATGAGGGCAAGCTGATTTTGCTTTTTATGCTTCCCCTGCTTGCGGGGAACCTCTTCCAGCAGCTGTACAACATTTCGGACACGTTCATCGTGGGACGCACGCTCGGCGCGGATGCGGTGGCGGCGGTCGGCTCGGTCGGCACCCTGTTCTTCCTAGTGATGGGCTTTGCCCAGTCGGCCACGGTGGGCATGACGATCCCGATGTCGCGCCACTTTGGTGCCCAGCGCCTGCCGGCTCTGCGCCGGAATTTCGCCACGTCGATCGTTTTGTCGGCGATCATGGCGCTTGTCATCACGGTTCCGGCGGTGGCCTTTTCCGGTGACATCTTGCGCCTCATGAACACCCCCGCCGACATCCTCCCCGACGCCACCTACTACCTCCAGGTCCTGTTCGCGGGCCTGGCCTTCACGGTGTTTTACAACCTGCTGGCCAACGCAATCCGCGCGATCGGCGATTCGACCACCCCACTGTTGTTCCTCGTCATGGCCGCCACGCTCAACATCGTGCTCGACCTCGTCTTCATCCTCTACGTTGGCATGGGCGTGGAGGGCGCGGCGCTGGCCACGGTGATCGCCCAGGGCCTGTCGGTGGTGGCGTGCGCGATCTACATTCAGACCCGCATCCCGATCCTGCGCATCAGCGGGGCCGACTTCCGCATCCTCAAGGTCGAGGCCCTCGAGCAGTTGCGCCTCGGCATCCCCATGGGCTTCCAGACCTCCGTCATTGCCCTCGGCCTCATCGTCATCCAGATCGCGCTCAACGGGCACGGCGCCGCCGCGATCGCCGCCTACACGGTCGCCCAGCGAATCGAGCAGCTGGCCATGTTCCCCTTCGTCTCCTTCGGGATCGCGGCTGGCGTCTTCGTGGCGCAGAACTACGGCGCGGGCAAGATGGAGCGCATGTGGGTGGGCATCAGCCAGACGATTTACATGTCGCTTGCCTACGCCGCCATCATCGGCACGCTCATCCTCGTCTTCCAGCACGAGGTGATCAGCGCCTTCTTCGGCTCCGGCCTCACCGACGAAATCCTCCGCCTCGGCTCCATCTACCTGTGGGTGACCGTACCGTTCTACCCGTTCCTCACGATCCTGTTCGTCAACCGCTACTCGCTGCAGTCGCTGGGCAACGCGCTGGTCCCCACGCTGGCCGGTTTAATCGAGATGGGCGCCCGCGTGGCCACGGCGCTGTTCATCGCCCCGGTCTACGGTTTCGTCGGGATCGTCGTGTGCCATCCACTCGCGTGGATCGGCGCGTTCCTTATCCTCACGCTTGCCATTCGGAAGAAGAAGCGCGAACTGACCGCTTCGGTAGAATCGCCTTATTTCCATGTCCAGGTGGCGGAGGCCGAATGTGAGGTCGCACCCTGCTGACGCCCCGGGCGTTCACGACGCCGCCCGCCCCGCTGACCGCCGCCCCTAATAAGCCACACACCCTGGGCATGAGGACGCGCACGTCCCCGTTCCTTATAATGGCTGAGATTGGCCAACCCGAGGAGCGAGCATGCCACATGCCCTGACCAGCACTGACGACGCCGCGCGCCTCCTCACCCGCCACTCCGCGCTCGCTTACCCGATGCTGCGGGAGATCGGGATCGATCCGGCGGCGGTCAAGCGCGTCTCCGGCATCGACCGCCTGGGCAATCTCACCGCGCGCCGCACCGCCACGAGCCTGGTGCTCGGTCCGCTCTCCTCTCTGCTTGCCGATTCTCCGACCACGCCCGCCACCCTCCCCACCGACCTTCGCGACACCCTAGCCACCGACCTCCGCCGCCTCATCACCACCCGCCAACACCTCATGTTTGCCTTGGTCCCGGCCGAGCGGCTGGCCGCCCTTCAGGTGTTCTTCGGCGCCGACCCCTCCCACGCGGAGACCCACCTCCTCCAGCCACTGAGCGATTCCTTCCTCCCTTCGGCCCTCAAATTTGTCAGGGCCGGGTCCCTCTCCCCCGAGCTCGCCGAGCGCTACCTCGGAGGGGTGGATCGGCCTCACGTGGTGGTCGGGATGAGTCCGTCGGCGTGGTTGCGGGCGTGGGCCGCGGGCACCCCCGACCAGCAAGAGTTTGTGCGAATGGCGTTCGTGGGCGAGGAATCGTCGACGATCAGCTCGCACAACTACCGGGCGCTGCGCGAGGTCGGAGCACGGGTGGTGCCGTCGTCGCGGCTGTACCGCGCGTTGCACAGCCCCACGTTTTGGGCCTACCTGGTGGTCTTCATCTACTCGACGCTACGCGCGCTGCCAGCCACGTTCGTACCGCACTTCCACGGCAGCGTGCTGCTGCTGTGGACGATGGATGTGGTGACGGCGATCCCCTACACGTGGGGGCTGGTCGCGTTCTTCACCGCGCACAAGACCTGGGTGCGGGTGACCGGGTTTGCCGTCACGCTCATCACGTTCATCGCGCCCTACATCTACTTCTGGTCGCATGGACGCGGGTATTCGTGGTGGGTGCACGGCGTCGTGGGGGCGATGATCGCCGGCGCCCTCCTGTATGAGGGCTTCAACTACCTTCGCGACCGCGCGGTCGCCGCCGGCCTGCGCCACTCCCGTCTCTAGCCGCCGCCCGACGCCGCCCCCGAGCTATGCGGCTCAGGCGGCGCTCCGGCGGGCTATGCGGAGGCCGCGCGCCCCGGGCGCCGCGGCCGATCCGGCCCCGTCACCGTACGGATCACGCCCGTGCCGATGAACCACCCGCCCGAGACCCAGAACGTCACCAGCAGCCACATCGGCTGATGTGGGAACACCACCACCAGCCAGCCCGTGGCCGCGATCCACACGAAGATCGACGCCAAATTCAGCACCATGAAACGCTTCACTCTGAACGGGTGCGTCCAGTAGAACGGCACGATCGTCAGCACAATAAACAGGGTCACCCAGAAGATGTTCGCCGCCTGCCCCAGCTGGAGCACGTATAGGATGACGGCCACGATGTTCCACGCCGCCGGGAAGCCGTAGAAGTAATAGTCGACCGACTTCCAGTTCTCGTTCGCGTAACACAGTGTCGACGACGTCAAAATCAGCACCGTCAACACCCCCGCCAGCGGCTTCGGCCCCAGGTCCAGCTGGGTGTACATGAAGATCGCGGGGATGAAGGTCCAGGTGATGT
The DNA here is from genome assembly GCF_001808405.1 of Trueperella sp. HMSC08B05. NCBI lineage: Bacteria > Bacillati > Actinomycetota > Actinomycetes > Actinomycetales > Actinomycetaceae > Trueperella > Trueperella sp. HMSC08B05. The sequence continues at coordinate 27,387 of NZ_KV793268.1, forward strand.
AGTCGATCGCGATGTCGAGGATCCCGCCGTCGAACCACGGCAACACCTCGCGCACGCGATACCGCCGGGCGAAGAACCCATCCACGCCATCCACGATCAGCGCCACCCCAAGCCACAGCCACATCCACGCGATCTGCCGGTCGATGAGCGCGAGCGTGGCGAGCGCAGCGAACGCCATCCCCGACATCGTAAAAATATGCACCAGCCAGGCACGCACCCGGTCCGGAAGTGGGGCTATCGCCTCGGGCGCGATCGAACGGGCGCGGCGAGGCGCAGAATGGTCAGTAGGCATGGACGGTCCTTTTGTGCAACGGCGTGTTTGTGCACAATTATTGCCTAACTTGCCTCACCCTCGATAACCCGATCTCGTACCGCGGTTGGACGCGGGCCCGCGCCCTCGAGAAGGTGGGCGACGACGTCGGCAAACACCGGGTCGTCATTCATCGGCGGCACGCGCACGAAGTGCGTCCCGCCTGCGCTTTCGAACGCCTCGCGGTTGAGGACGTCGAGCTCATCGAGGGTCTCGATGCAGTCGGCGAGGAACCCGGGGGTGGCCAGCACAACACTGGTGACACCCTGGCCGGGCAGCGCGCCCATCGTGTCGATTGTGGCGGGCTCGAGCCATTTGCCGGGCCCGAACTTGGACTGGTACGTGGTCACGACGGCGTTGCTCACCCCGCGCCTGCGCAACCCCTCCTCGATCGCGAACGTGGTGGCCTCGCACTGCGTGGCGTACTCGTGGGGGCGGTGGACGCGGCGCTCGGGCACGCCGTGGTAGGACAGCAGGATGCGAGCACGCTCCGGGGTGGGAAGGGCGGCGACGGCAGCCGCGATCTTCTCCGCATGCCAGTCCACAAAGTGCCCCTGGGCCGGCCACGGGCCGATCATCCGCACCCGGGTCTCGGGCGAGGCGGCCTGCCATGCCCGCACCTGCTGCACGATCGACCCCGTGTTCGACGGCGCCCACTGCGGGTACAGCGGCAACACGGTCACATCCCGCATGCCCTCCCGGGCGAACGCGTCCAGCTCCTGCGCGATCGACGGCTTCGTGTACGTCATCGCGTAGCGCACCTCCCACGGCAACGCCTCCGCGAGCAGGTCGCGCTGCTGGCGCGTGATCACGACGAGCGGCGAGCCTTCCTCCGTCCAAATCGTCTCGTACAGCGCGCCCGACTTTGCGGGGCGCGTACGCAGGATGATCCCGCGCAGAATAGGTAGCCAGAGGGCGCGCGGGAAATCGATCACGTCGGGGTCGGACAGGAAGTCGTCAAGGAAGGTGGCCACGTCCGCGCGCGACGGCGAATCGGGCGTACCAAGGTTGACGAGCAAAAGACCGGGCATGGCATCTAACCTAGCCTATGCGCCGAGCAGATCTCATGTGCACGGCAACCAACCGGCCGGGTGCCTTGTCTCAGCCTCGACGGATAATTTGCGGGACGATCTGGGCCAGGTCTGCACATATATGCAGGTGGGGCTCAAGTCGTCCCGCAAATTTCGCTTGGCCGGGGTAACCGGCGCCGGGCGGCGTTAGAACAGCTCGTCGATGGAGGCCTTGAGGCCGGCGTCGTCATTCAGAGACTCGAGGGCCTTGAGCGCCCCGAGGTTCTCCTCCAGCTGCTTAACTGAGGACGCGCCCAAGATCACCGTGGACACGTGCGGGTTGGCGGCCACCCAGCCGAGGGCTAGCTGGCCGGTGCTCACGCCGAGGTCGGCGGCGATCTTGGCGAGCTCGCGCACCTGGTCGCGCGACTTTTCGGCGCCAGCGCGCAGGTAGTCGTGGCCCTCGAGCGTGGCGCGCGAACCTTCCGGGATCCCGTCCACGTACTTGCCCGTGAGGATGCCACCCGCCAGCGGCGACCACGTGGTCAGCCCCAGGCCGAGGTCCTCGTACAGGCGGGCGTACTCGTTTTCCACCCGGTCGCGGTGGAGGAGGTTGTACTGCGGCTGCTCCATGACGGGCTTGCGCAGGTTGCGCTTGTCGGCGATTTCCCACGCCGCGCGGATCTCATCCGCGCTCCACTCCGAGGTGCCCCAGTACAGGGCCTTGCCCGACTCCACGATGTCGCTCATCGCATACACCGTCTCCTCGATCGGCGTGTTCGGGTCCGGCCGGTGGCAGTAGGCCAGGTCCACGAAGTCGAGGCCGAGCCGCTCGAGCGAGCCGTCAATGGCCTGCATGAGGTACTTGCGATTGAGGGTGTAGTGCATGTTCGGCATCTCGCCGTTGATGCCCCAGTAGAACTTGGTGGAAATGACGTACTCGTGGCGCTTCCACCCCAGCTCGCGGATGGCCTCGCCCATGATCTGCTCCGACTTGCCGCCGGCGTAGACCTCAGCGTTGTCGAAGAAGTTGACCCCGGCGTCGGCGGCGGCCTGCAGCTGCTCCTTGGCAAGCCCGGTGTCCACCTGCCCGCCGAACGTGACCCAGGAGCCGAAGCTGAACTGGGAAACCTGAAGACCTGCAGATCCAAGCCGGTTATATGGCATTTGTTTACTCATGTACCCGAGTTTAATCGCCGCCTCGGACCCTGCCCGCTCCGATTGCGCCGAGGGTGGAAGGACTCCCCCGGCCCCGGCCGGCCGGGGCTGCTGATCCGCCGGCACCCCGGAGCCCGACACAACTCGTGAACCCGAGGCCCACCAGGCCCGTATAGCAATCGCTAGCCGGTATATTCACGAGTTCTGCCGGGGCTGCCAGTTATCACGATTTCTTTTAGTGTCGGCGAACACCTACGAGCGGTTCGGGTTCGGATCCGCATAGCGGGAAGGAGTATAGTTGCGCACGGCTTATACTCAGCAGAACGGAAGACCATGAAGAAGATCCTTGCGACCATCACCATTGCACTCGCCCTCGCCGGCTGTTCGGACTCGACAAGCTCCAACGAGACCACCAAGCCCACCCCCGAGGTGACCCGCACCCTGTCAGGCACGTACAACTCAGTGGCCGAGCTGCGCGACGCCGCCGTGGACGCCGGCTACACCTGCGACAACTGGACCGACGGCGAGTGGAACCAGGGCACCTGCTCCGAGGCCGACTTCTTCGCCGTGTTCACCAACCAGGGCTCCCGCTCGGCTTACATCCACAAGGCGCAGGCCGCGGGCGAGTCTTTCACCGCGCTGGTGGGCGACAACTGGTACATCGCCGGCGACGAGGCCGCGCTCAAGGAGCTCGAGGGCAAGCTCGACGGCACGGTCGAGCAGGTTGAGGCCGCCGCTCCCGCCGACGAAGAGTCCAACTAACGCCCAGCGCCCGGCACGCGGGCAAGAATTACATATCGCCTGAATCAGCGCCTCCGAGCACCGCTCGGAGGCGCTCGATTGTGGGCTGTCCAGGCGCAGTCGACGCGCCGGCGGTGGCGAATGTGGCCACGGACCCGTAGGCGTGCCCTTCGAACCGAGATCGGATCCCGGCCTCCCCCATCGCGATCGTGATGAGCGGCCGGCCTGACTCTTCCGCTACCTGCTTCGTGACCTCGAGCAGCCGCGCCGTGTCCTCCTCGCTGTGGGCCATGACGGCCAGCTTCGGTATCGCGTTTTGCACGGCCAGCATGTCTTCGAGCATGAGGTACATGACCTCCGCGTCCGGGGTGTCCTGCCATTCGTGGTGCGACACGACCGCCGTGTACCCCAGCTCCGCCGCCCGCGCGGCCAGCTCCGCGGTGGCCTCCGAGGCGAACTCGAGGTCCAACCCCACGCGGTCGGCGGGAATCGCCTCCTGCATGAGGATGTCGAGGATCGTGGCCAGCAGCACCCGGTACCGGAACGGGGTGAGCTCCACCTCCCCGCCCTGGCCCAGAGTGCGGAACGTGATGAGCACCGGCACGGACAGTCCAGCATACAGGTCACGCAGGAGGTCGCGCGCAATCGCGTCGATATCCGTGCCCTGGTGTGCAGCCAGCAGGTAGTCGGCGCGGAGCTCGACGACGTCGGCCCCCGCCTTCTCGCACTCCCTCGCCTCCTCGAGGATCACCTGCGGGGTGGTTCCCACCACCGGCACGATGATCGCCGGGCGGCCTTCCTGGTTGAAGATCACCAGTTCTCTCCGTTCTTGCTCCCGAACTGCTTATCATACTCGCTCCACTCGCGGCGCTGTTGTTCGGCCTCAGAAATCCGCTCGAGCAACTCGCGGTCCTGTTCGCTCATCGGCTCCGAGTTCTGGTCGCCGGCCTCGCCCGCATCGGGTTCCTGATCTCCCTCTTCGTGACGCTCGGCTTCCTGGCGCGCGGCCTCCTCCTCGGCTTCCGCCTGGCTCTCTTCGGCCTGCGTGCGGACCTTTTCCGACTGCTCGTCCTCACACGGGGCGATGATCCTCACGGCGTCGGCGTAGCCCGCGGCGGTGAATTGCGGGTCCGACTCGCCGCCGGCCACACTCATCGTGGCGACGGCGAGGTTGATGCGCACCTTGCACTCGTCGGTCGGCCCGGTATCCTCGGCGACCACATCCGGGTTCGCCTCCGCCACACCGCCTTCGTCCCGCGAGGTTCCCGGCGGCACCAGCTCCAGCGCCCTCTCCAGATCACTGATCGCCGCGGCCGCCTCCCCGCCCTTGAGCCGGGCCGTGCCCGCGCCGAAAAAGGCCTTCCACCGGCCCAGCGAGTCCGGCATCACGTGGGTCGCCACGTCGTAAGCCTGCGCCGACGCCGCGAACTCGCCCGCGTCGTACCTGCTCTTCCCCGCCGCCAGGGAAAACGCCGCGACGCCGGCCACGATCGTCACTACCGCGAGCGCCAGCGCGACCAGCCCGGCCAGCGCCGCCACGGCCCGCTTCCACGCCGATCGGCGCGCCGCCGCCCCGCTCACCGTCCGCGCCTCACCAATTCCCGACGCCGCGCCCGTGCCTGCACCAACATCCGCACCCGACCCCGGGGCCACGCGCTTACCCGCGCCCGGTGTCCTCCACACGATCGCCCGCCTCATCGCCGACCCCCGGTGTCAATGGTGGTGCGCCGCGTGGACATCATAGCCACGGCCCGCACGCGCGGCATGAGGTCGAAGATCTCCCACGCAGCCAACACCGCGAGAGCCACGGCAAACGCCCAGATCACGGGACTGTACACGTTCTCCTCCACGCCCTCGCCCAAGCTTGCCTCGGCGCTCAGCTGAGCCGCCAGCTCCTCAATCCCGCCGGGCCCGCTGCGGTGCACGTACGGCACGCCGATCTGGCCGGCGATCGTCTCCAGCACGGCCGGGTTGGCCCGCGAGATCGCCACCCCGCCCGAGGGCGCCATAATGTAGTCCCCGCTCTCGCCCGCGGGGTCCCGCCGGAGCATCTTTCCGCCGGCCTCGGTGCCGTACCCGAACACGTACCCGCCCTTGACCAGCGGCGCCCATGCCCCATAATTCGGGGCCTCCCCGCGCCGGGAGCTCATGGCATCGGTGGCCTCGCCGTCGGTCATCAAGACGACCACGGGCACGTACCTCTCACCCTGGAGCTGCTCGAGCACGGCGGTGACCTCCTCCACCGGGCGATTGATCGACGATCCCCCGGAAAAGTCAGTCATCTCCCGGTCATACACGTCGAACCACGTGCGCGCCGCCTGCTTGTCCGTGGTCATCGGCAGCTGCTGGGTGGCCCGCGAACTGTACTCGACGATCCCGAAGTGCGCCTCGGGCAGCGCGTTCATGAGCGCCGCCGCGTCCGCCTTCACCCCGTCAAGCCGCCGGCCGTCACCGTAATCCTGCGCCGCCATCGAGCCAGTGGCGTCCACCACGAACAACACCGCCAGGTTCGAGGTGAGCGTGCGCGTCTCCACGCTCACCGCCGGCCCCAGGCCCATCGCCACCGCCATCGCGAGCATCCCGAACCGACGTAGCCACGCCAGCCACCGCTCCCGCCCGGTCACCAGCCCGCCGATTACAAGCACCAGTCCCACACCCGCCACCACGGCGAGCGGGACCGGATCGATCAGATACAGGAGCTTCATAGCTTGAACCTCCACGCCACCGCCAACAACACCACCAGCGCCCCGGCGATGATCGCCGGCCATCGCCCGGGCTGGTCCACCATCACCGCGTCGCCCTCCACAACGACGTTTTGCACGTCCTGCGCTTCCACGGCCTCCACGATCTGCGCCGCCGCACTCACGTCATTGAACGGGTAATAATACATCCCGGCCGCACCCAGCAGATCGCGCATCTCGGCGTTGTCGTCACTCCACGGCCCGGAAATGTAGATCCCGTGCACCACCACACCGCCCTCCTTCGCCCGCTCAATCCCCTCCGCGAGCGTGAACACCGAGTCGCCTGCCAGCTCGTTGTCGGTGGCGAAGATGACGGTGCGGGCGCGGTCGGCGTCGTCGAAATCGAAAGAATACAGGCAGGAGACCAGCCCGTCCCCAATGAGCGACGACCCGTGGACCTCCACGCCCGCCTCCGTGCCGGCGATCAGGCGGTTGAGCCCGGCCGGGTCCTGCGTGCTCATCACATCCACGGCTGCATCGATCTGGCCCGTCACCACGTTGTAGTCGCTGGTCAGCGGGAAGACCAGCCGCGAGGCCGAGTTGAAAATGCTCAGCCCCACGCGCTCACCCTCGAAGCTCTCCACGAGCTTGGCGAACGACCGCAGCACCTCCGCGTCGTAGGTCAGCACCGAGCCGGACACGTCGAGGCACAGCATGATGTCGCGGCTGGCGAGCTCCCGCCGCAACGAGTCCGCCCCCGCCGGGCGCGCCGCCAGGTATGCGCTTCCTCCGCCAACGACGACGGCCAGCACCACCACGGCCCCGACTCCCACGCGCAACATCGCCAACCTCTTGCGCAGCCGCGGGTGCTGGAGCGCCGCGCGCGTATGTGCCACGCGCACGCCCTCCGCCGCCCGGCGCCGGCGCAACCAGCCAAGCCCCGCCGCGATCACCAGCACGAAGCCCAACCCAATTCCCAGGAGCGGATTTACCATGACACCGCCCTTACCGCCCGATCACGGGCCGCCTGGGCGCTCGCGTGCGGCTCGGCCGAAAACGAGGGCTCTTCCCACTCCTCGATCGCGTCCGCCGCCGCGCTAAAGGCCGCCACCTCGCGCAACTGCGCCACCTGCCACGCCGACAGGTCCTTGCCCACGAGCTCCCCCATGATCGCCCGTAGCTCCGCCGCCAACTCCAGGTGCAGCGCCCGCACGTCCTCCGGCGTGTCCGCCGCGTGCCGCGCCACCACCGCATCAATCCGCGCCACCGCACCCGAAACCCGCCGCGTCCGAACCGGCTCCGGCGCCGCCGCCTGCGCGGCCGGCTCGCGCCTCCAATACCTAAGCGCCGCCACCACGACGCCGGCACACCCCACCAGCACCCCTCCAAAAATCACCCACCACACGGCGGGCGTGCCAAACGGATCGATCACTTGGTCAAGCATGGCGCCTCAACAACTCAATAATCGCCCTCGGGACCTCCTCGGTAGACCCCACGGTCACGTGCCGCACCCCGTTCGCGCGCAGCAACTCCGCGGCGAAGGCGTGAGCACGGCGTCGTTCCTCCTCAAGGTCGGCCCGCAGCGCGGCGTCGTCACGCAAGAACTCCGGGATGAGGGAGCCCGTGGCGTGGTCGACCATGTGCTCCACGCCCTGCGCAGCCACCGACATGTCCGCCACCCGCAACACCACTACCTCGTGCCGGGTGCGGATGCGGCGGAGCGTGTGCCCGTCGGCAAGGCCCGGCCAGTATTCGTCCGTGACCAACACCAACAACGCCCGCGGCTGCGGCACGCGCAGCCGCTCCTCCAGCATGTCCGACACCGCCGACTCCCCCGCGCCGGCCTCCATCCGCTCCTGCACCGCATCGAGCGCAAAGTCCAGGTGCGAGTTGCCATTGCGCGCCGGGATCCGCGACACCCCCGCACTATCCCCGTACACCACCGACAGCCGGTCCCCGCGCTGAATCGCCAGGTAACCGAGCACGTCCGCGGCGAACATCGCCACCTGCTCCTTTGATTCCCCCGACGGCGCCGCCGCCCTCATCTCCGCGCCCGTGTCCACCACCAGCTGGGTGAACATGTCGGTCTCCCGCTCGAAGCGGCGGATGATCGGGCGGCCGGCCCGCGCCGACGTCTTCCAATCAATATCCGCCACATCATCACCGTGAACGTAGTCCGTGAGGTCGTCAAAATCGTGCCCCTGGCCGGTCAGCATCGAGCTGTGCTGGCCCTCGAACACCCCCGACGCGCGGCGGATCACCGGCAACGAGACCTTGGCGCGCACCAGCGCCGACCGCGTCCCCGTAGACCTCACCCTCCGACTCATGGCGTGGGCACCGTCTCAAACACCGCGTCGATCAACGACTCCGGGCTCACCCCGCCCGCCAACGCGTCATACGTGCGCACAAGCCGGTGGCGCAGCACCTGGTAGCGCATCGCCGTGATGTCCTCCGGCGTCACGTAGTTGCGCCCCGCCTGCAACGCCAGCGCCTGCCCCACCTGCATGAGCGCCAACCCACCGCGCGGCGACGAGCCCACCCGCAAGTGCCGCTCCAACTCCGGCAACGGCCCCCGCCCGCGCGTGGTATTAATGAGCGCCACGATATAACGCTTGATCGATTCATCCACGTACACTTGCCGAGCCGTGGCCTGCAAAAACAGCACGTCGTCAGCAGTAATCGGCTCCACGTCACCACGCCCGAAGCTGCCCTCCGCCGACTTCGTGAGGATCTCCACCTCCTCCTCCGGCTCCGGGTACGTGAGCACCTCCTTGAGCAGGAAGCGGTCCATCTGCGCCTCCGGCAACACGTACGTGCCTTCCTCTTCGATCGGATTCTGGGTGGCCATCACCAGGAACGGATCGGGCAGCTTGTAGATCGTGCCCCCGATCGACGTCTGGCGCTCCTGCATCGCCTCCAACATCGCCGACTGAGTTTTCGCCGAGCTCCTATTAATCTCATCGAGCAACACCATGTTTGCGTGCACCGGCCCCAGCTGCGTGGAAAAACTGCCCGTCTCATACGAGTAAATCTGCGTACCCACGATGTCATTCGGCATGAGGTCAGGCGTGCACTGGATCCGGGAAAACGTGCCCGAAATCGAGTCCGCCAGCGTCAGCGCCGCCGTGGTCTTCGCCAATCCCGGCACCGACTCGAGCAGCACGTGTCCGCGCGCCATCAACGCCGTGACCAGCGCCCTCGCCAGATCCTGCTGACCCACCACGCTCCCACGAAAAATACCCCGGACGCGCCCGATCAGATCCTCAGTACGCGCCAGATCGGCGTCGTTAATCTGCCCCGTTGCCAGTGCCATGAGCCCTCCCATCAGCGCACAGGTCCGCTCCTGCGCGCACAGTTCCAGCCTACACAGCACCTCCGACATCCCTTAGTATGGGCGTGATACTCAAGGAGGAATCATGAGCCACCAGCTACCCGACGCCGGCCCACCACAGCCCGCCACCAACCGCGGCCCGCTATACTTCCTCATCGGCTCCGCCTCCCTCCTGTTCCTGGTGGTCCTCGCCCTCGTCTTCCAACAGCTCATCTCCAACGGCCGCGAGATCGGCACCAGCCCAACGACGACGCCCCCGCCCTCCCCGACCTCCTCACCCGCGCCGAGCTCCAGTCCCTCCCCATCTGAGACCGCCGAACCAGAGCCTGAGCCCACGCCGGAGCGGCCCGCGCCTGAGGGCGCCATCGAGGCGGCCTCCTTCACCACGCCGGCCAAGAACATTCACTGCCGCATCAACTCTGACAACGTCGAGTGCTCCATCTACACCTACGACTACCCCTCCCCCAAACAGTGCGAGGGCCTCACCGCCACGTACGTGGTCGGGGCCGAGGGGGCGGTCGACGCCGACTGCCAGCACTCCGTGTCCGTCGCCGACGTGTACGACTACGGCACCGCAGTCGCCCTCAACGGCTTCGCCTGCACGCTCGAACAAGACGGGGTGACCTGCTGGTCGGTCATGTCCGGCCACGGCTACGAGCTCAAGCGCGCCAACGACCGGATCTTCTAACCCGTGGGGCGCAAGCTTCCTCCCGGCTGGATTCCGCGCTATCACGGGGCGTGGGCGATGGTCACCGTGCCCGTGCTGCTGGGGATCGTGCTCGGCGGATTCGTCTGGCAGCACCTCCTACTTCTTGGCACGTGGTGGGTGGGATACTTCGCCTTCTACGCCATCGGGCAGTGGCTGCGAGCGGGGCCGGCGCGCATTGGCCGGGCTGGGCGGGATGGCCGACGCTCCAGGCGCTCCCGCTTTGTCGCGCCGGCGCTGACCTACTCCGCGATCGCGGCACCCCTCGGCGTCGCCCTCCTGGTGACCGCCCCATTCCTAGTGCGCTGGACGCTGGCCTTCGCACCGCTCGTCGTGATCTCAGCCTGGTGCTACTCCCGGCGCAAGGAACGCTCCTTCCTCAACGATGCCGCGACCGTCACCGCCGCTACCCTCACCCTGCCCGTCGCCTACGACCTCGCCACCCACGGGCTGGCCACCCTCCCCGGCGCCTCCGGCAACGGGTCCGTGACCGGCTGGGGCTGGATCTGGATCGTCACCGCCATCGTCGGGTGGTACTTCCTCGGCACAATCTTCTACGTCAAGACCAACATCCGCGAGCGCGGCAACCGCCCCTGGTTCCTCGCATCCATCGCCTTCCACGCGGTGGGGCTGGTCGGGGTGGTGGTGCTGGCCGCGCTGGTCGGGGAGCCGTGGGTGCTGCCCTCGCTGTGGGTGGTCATCGTGGCACGCGCGGCGGCCGTCCCCGCCTGGGGCTACCACCACGGCTGGCTGCCGCCGCTGCCGATTGGCCTAGGCGAAGTGGCGATCTCGGCGGCCCTGTTCCTGGCCTTCATCTGATCTTGGCTGCTCCCGGCGTGGCTAACTGGTGAATCTGAAATCTCATCGCGAAAAACGCTCATTCCTGCCCCAAACTCACCTGTTAGCAAGGCCGGCGCCGCTGTCGACCGGCGGGCCCAAGCCGGTTACGCAGCGCGGAATGTCCGATATGCCCGCACCAGCCGAAGTGATGCCTCGGGGCTGGCCACAGTGACGCGCACGCCGTCGTCGGGAAAAGCCCGCACCACGATGCCCGCGCGCTCGCACAGGGCGGCGAAGCGCTCGGAGTCCTCGCCGAGGTCGAACCAGAGGAAGTTGCCCTGCGGGGCGGCGCCGTCCCAATCGAGCGCCCGCAGCGCCGCGACGAGCTTGGCGCGCTCGGCCTTGATCATCCCCACGCGCCGCACCACCTCGCCGTGCTCCTGGAGCGCGGCCACCGCCGCGGCCTGCGCCAGCTCGTTCACGCCGAACGGGGTGGCCACCTTGTCCAGCCCGGCCACCACGTCCGCCATCCCGAGCGCGTACCCCACCCGCAACCCAGCCAGCCCGTAGGCCTTGGAAAACGTCCGCAGAGACACCGCGTTCGGGAACTCGCGGGCCAGCTCCACCCCGCGCACGGGATCGTCCATCTCCACGAAGTCCACATAGGCTTCATCGATGAGTACGGGGATGTCGGCGGGGACGGAGCGAAGGAAGCGGTGGAGCTGGTCGTGGGTGAGGGCCGCCGACGTCGGGTTGTTCGGCGTGCAGACCATGATGGCGCGGGTGCGCGGGGTGATGGCGTCGAGCATGGCGGGAAGGTCGATCGCCCCGCCACGCAGTGCCACGCGCACAGCCGTGCCGCCGGCGGCCTGGATCGCGATCGGGTAGGCCTCGAAGCTGCGCCACGGCAGCACCACCTCAGCCCCTGGTGAGCACACGGCCTGGAGGAACTTCTCGATCAGCGCCACGGAGCCGTTGCCCACGGCCACGTTGTCCAACGATATTTCGTGGAAGGCGGCGATCGCCTGCTTGAGGGCGGCCGCGCCCATGTCCGGGTACCGCCCCAAGTCCCCGAGCCTCAGCCCCAGCGCCGCCGCCACGCCGGGCAGGGTGGGGAAGGGCATCTCGTTGGAGGCCACCTTGATGACGTCCGGGACGGCCGGGTTTCGACCGGCGACGTAAGCGGGCAACTGATCGATCTCGGGGCGGAAGAAGCTCATGCCTCTATCTTGCCCCTATTTCGCGGGCCGCGCATTGGCGGATCACCGCTCGGCTTTGCCCGTAGGATGGGGGCATGAATTTCTTCATTGGTGCGGCTTTTAACGCCATTGCTCTGTGGGTTGCCACCCTGATTTTCCCGGGCATCCGGCTCGAGGGCGCGGGCGAGGCGGCTTTCGCCGGTCTCGGCCCGGCGGGCCAGGCGGCGGTGTACTTCCTGCTGGCCGGCGCGGTGCTCGCGCTGGTGAATATGGTGGTGCGCCCGATTGTCAAGGTGCTGTCCTTCCCGTTCTACGTGCTGACGCTCGGCCTGTTCTTTGTGGTGGTCAACGCGCTCATGCTCATGCTGACCGCCTGGATTACCGGCCACTTCGCCCTGGCCCTGGTGATTGACGGCTTCGGTTGGGCAGTGCTCGGCGGCATGGTGGTGGGCCTGGTGAACTGGGCGCTGAGCCTGGCCACCGGCCGCGACTAGCGTGTCCGTTCACACCAAGCGCGGGCCGCGGCGAGCCATCGCCCACGAGCGTTGCGGCCTCACCGCGCTTGCCAAGGCCGCCCACGACGCCGGCGCTCCAGTCGCGCGGGTCTCCTCCAGTGACGCCGGCTCGCTGTCCACGTACACTCTGCGGCCTGCCCCGGCGTCGGCGGGCGCCGCACGGGAGTTCGGCGCCCGGCTTGCCCGCACCCACGCCTATTCAGAGGGCCCGCGCGTGTTCGGCCAGGCACCCGACGGCTTTTCCGATTCCGTGGGCGCGATGGGGATGGCGCCGTTGCCGCTGGTCGCGGCGAGCTCGCCGGCCCGGCGCTTCGGGGAGTTCTACGCCGCCGACCGCCTCCTGCCCTACGTCGGCGACGCCCTCGCTAACGGCTCCTTCACCCCGGCCGACGCGGCCCTCATGGAGCGCCTGGCCGAACGCCTCCGCGATGGCCTCTTCGACTCACCCCAACCCGCCCTCGTCCGCACGGATGCGGCACTCCTCCACGGTGACCTCTGGTCCGGCAACCTCCTGTGGTCCCAGCCCGACTCGCCCATGGAGGGCACGGGCGCAACCGGTGGCGACGGCGTCGTGGGCGTACTCATCGACCCCGCGTGCCAGGGCGGGCACGCCGAATCGGACCTGGCGCAGCTGACCGTGTTCGGGGCGCCGTTCGTGGAGGACATCTACGCCGGGTACAACGAGACCTCGCCGCTGGCGGAGGGCTGGCAGGAGCGGGTGGGACTGCATCGGCTGCACATGCTCATCATCCACGCCGCGCTGTTCGGCGGGGGCTATGGGCGGGAGACGGTCGCGGCGGCGGGCCCCTACCTCTGACTTGCCGTCGGCCCGCTTCCGGCCCGCCGCCAGCGCGCCCGCACACGCTCGCCGTCTCAGAGAGTGAGCCAGAACCTGCGCGCCGAGTCCTCATCGTGGATGCCGGGCGGCGCAAACGCCGAATATGCCACCATGGGAGCATGAAGTTCTCTGACGTGTATGCCCTGGGCCCCCTCGATGGTCGCTACCGGCCGGAGGTCGCCCCGCTCATCGACCACCTCTCCGAGCAGGCCCTCAACCGGGCCCGCGCACATGTGGAGGTCGAGTGGCTGATCTTCCTGTCCACCAACAGGGTCCTCCCGGGCGCGCCCGTGCTGACCGACGCCGACATCGCCTACCTGCGTGCGATCCCTACGGACATGGACGACGCCGACATCGCCCGCCTCGCAGTGATCGAGGCCGAGACCCGCCACGACGTGAAGGCAGTGGAGTACTTTCTCAAGGAGAAGATGGACGCCGCCCCGGCCGCCCTCGGCGACACGACCCTGCCGCAGATGCACGAGATCGTCCACATTTTCGCCACCTCCGAGGACATCAACAACCTCTCCTACGCGCTCATCATCAAGGACGCGCTCACCCAGGTGTGGCTGCCGGCCGCCCGCGCCCTCGTGGCCGACCTCGAGCAGATGGCCGCCACGAACGCCGCCACCCCGATGCTCTCGCACACGCACGGCCAGCCGGCCTCGCCCACCACGTTGGGCAAGGAGGTCGCGGTGCTGGCACACCGCCTCGCGCGCCAGGTCCGCCGGATCGAGGCCGCCGAGTTCCTGGGCAAGTTCAACGGCGCCACGGGCACGTATGGCGCGCACTCGGTGTCGGTGCCGGGCGCGGATTGGCCGGCGCTCGCCCGCCAGTTCGTGGAGGGCCTGGGGCTGACCTTCAACCCGCTCACCACCCAGATCGAGTCCCATGACTGGATGAGCGAGCTTTTTGCCGACGTCGCCCGCTTCAACCGCATCGCCCACAACCTCGCCACCGACTTCTGGACGTACATCTCGCTCGGCTACCTCGCCCAGAACCTCGCGGCGCAGGGCTCCACGGGCTCGTCCACGATGCCGCACAAGGTCAACCCGATCCGCTTCGAGAACGCGGAGGCAAACCTGGAAATCTCCTGCGCTTTGCTCGACACGCTCGGCGCCACCCTCGTCACCTCGCGCCTCCAGCGCGACCTCACCGACTCCTCCACCCTGCGCAACGTGGGGGTCGCCTTCGGTCATTCGCTGCTGGCGATCACGAACTTGCGCCGCGGCGTCGCCGGCGTGGAGGCTAACCGCGCCGCCCTCAACGCCGACCTCGAAGCCCACTGGGAAGTCCTCGGCGAGCCGATCCAGCAGGCGATGCGCGCCGCCGCGATCGCCGGCGCCACGGGCATGCAGGACCCGTACGAGCGCCTCAAGGAGCTCACGCGCGGCCACCAGGTGGGGGCTGAGGAGATGCGCGCCTTCATCGGCTCGCTCGGGCTGCCCGACGACGTCGCGGCCCGCTTGGCCAATCTCACCCCGGCCACCTACGTGGGCCTGGCGCCGAAGCTCGTACGCTAGGGAACATGAGCCTACTGACCCTCGCAACCGCCGCCACCGCCACCGCTGGCGCCGACCAGCTGACCGGCATCGCCGCCTGGGCCGTGACGATCATGGAGTCCCTGGGCGGGCTCGGCGTCGCGTTCCTCATCGCGCTTGAGAACCTGTTCCCGCCACTACCCTCGGAGATCGTTCTGCCGCTCGCGGGCTTCACGGCGTCGCAGGGCACGTCGTTCGGCCTGGTCGAGGCGATCGTCTGGGCCACGGTGGGCTCGCTCGTGGGCGCGTGGGCACTGTACGGGATCGCGCGCCTCATCGGCCGCGAGCGCACCCGCGCAATCTTCAACTGGCTGCCGCTGGTGAAGATGTCGGACGTGGACAAGACTGAGGCGTGGTTCCACAAGCACGACCAGTCCACGGTCTTCTTCGGCCGCATGCTGCCGATCTTCCGCTCGCTCATCTCCCTGCCGGCCGGCGTCATCAAGATGAACTTCCTGTGGTTCACCCTGCTCACGACGGCGGGCGCGGCCATCTGGAACACGGCCCTCGTCGGCGCAGGGTACATCCTGGGTGAGAACTGGCACCTGGTGGAGCAGTACGTGGGGCTCCTGTCGTACGTGGTGGCGGCGCTCGTCGTCGTGCTCCTGGGGTGGTGGGTAGTGAAGCGCCTGCGCGCAAACCGGGCGGCGTAACCCGACCTGCCCGCTGGCGGCCGGCGGCGCGGGCCGACCTCCCCGCAGCCCAGCCGGCAGACCCGCCCGCCACGATCCGGCTAGCCGCGCCCGATTCCCGCGCCGGCCGCGAGCCAGTAGAGTAGTAGGGCAACGCCCCCGACGAAAGACCCTCATGCTCACCTTCCAACTTGCCGTCTCCGCACAGCAGGCCCAGTCCTTCCTCGACACGGGCTACGACCTCTTTTCTGGCTTCGCTGTCGACGCCGCCGCCGCGGCTTCCGTCACAGACGTCGGCGACCTCATGGACCTGCTCTGCCTGCGTTTCCCCGGCGCGCCGTATGCGGAGGACGAACCGCTCGACATCCTGCACGTGCCGGTGGACCCGTTCGTGTTCGACCGTCACGCGGTGGGCCCGCTGAGTGCGGAGGCGTTCCGGGGCGGCGTCGTGGAATACCCGCCGTACGACGGCTCGGGTGTGGCGCGCGGCGGCGGGGTGGAGACCGACCTGCTGCTCATCGAGCCGGCGCGGCTCACGGCGGGTAGCCGCCTGTGGCGCTTCCACCCGGGCAACCCGGAGCCGGAGCTACGCGGCGTCTACCACGGACTGGCTTACGGCTGGGAGAATGTCGAGACCGGCACGTTCACGGCCACGGTGCCCTCGCCGTTCATCGGCCCGGTCATCAAGCGCGCGTGGGGCGGGGTGCCGTGCGACGTTGAGCTGGAGGGCGGGCGCCCGGCGGCGGTGACGATGGTCAGCCCCACGAACCCGCAGGCGGAGGACGGTTTCACTCAGCTGGAGTCGGGCATGTGGGCGAAGCGGATCGCAGTGGGCGAGGGCGCGGACATCTACGCGGACCTGGTGACGGGCGAGGTGTCCGGCATCCCCGTGCGGGTGGTGCGCTCGGTTCGCGACGGCGACAGGCTCCTCTTCCAGGTGGCAGCCCTCATCAACGACGCCCACTACCTGGAGCGGGCGAAGTTCCAGCGCTGGTCGACGGGCGTGTACACCGCCCTGGTCGACCCCGCGAACCTCACCAACCAGAAGCGCCAGGAGGCCCGCCCCGTGATCTGGGACGTCTCCGACCGGCCCGCTATCGCCGCGCGCTCAGCCGCGATCGACTTCTCCGACACGAACGCCCTCCTGCGCGAGTGCCTCTCCCTCCTATCCCAGACCGCCCCGCCGGACTGGATCGAGGAGACCGTGCGCGTCCAGCTGGTGGGCCAATCCGCGATCTACGAAGGGTACGCGAAGCTCGAGGGGGACACGAACGCCCAGCTGCGCGTGCTTCCCACCGCGGTCATCCACCACCTGCGCCGCCTCAAGCAAAACCTGGCAATCGCCGGGGAGGCGCCCTTCTTCGTGGCGGTCATCAACCTCACGAAGGCCGGGCAGGGCAAACTCAACGTCAACGCTGTGCAGGAACCCGTGTGGGCCGACCTCGTGCCGGTGGAAGAATGGCGCAACGAGGCCGACGCCTTCCCCCGCACCGGCGACACCATGCCCGACTGGCTCCTCACCCGGCTCGCGAATGACCCCGCCGGGGATGCCGGGGAGGCCGAGCTTGCCGGCGGCGCCCAGGCCGGCGGCGCGCCCGCGCCCCGCGAGGGTTCGCCCTATTCGGCGGACCTCACGGCCGGGATCCAGTGGATCGGCGACCTCCAGCAGGCCTGACCCACCCTCCCGGATGTGCAACGCTAATCCGCAGCATGCAACAACAATTAACCGCTTTTTACCGTTGCACATGGAAAATTAGCGTTGCGCATGCCCGATGGGGTGAGCCGGCGAGGCGCGCGCCGATAACGTGGGCCGGGCCGCTAACCCACTGAGCCGGACGCCGATAATACGTGCCAACACCCCAGTTTCCGCCCGGCACCGGCTACCCCCGACACAACTCGTGAACCTGAGACCGACCAGGGCCCGATAGCAATAGTCAGCCGGTATGTTCACGACTTCTGTCGGCCATGACGCCCGAGGCTCTGTCCAAAGCGCCGATAATCCGGTGAACCGGGCGGGGCAGGAATAAATCGGCAGGCGGCGTCGTTGGCCCAGATACCAACGAAAACCGAGCGAAAGGCTTGCCATGTCCACCACTGTCAAGGTCAACGGAATGACCTGCAATCACTGCGTCGCCCACGTGACCGAGGAGCTCATGGAGCTGCCCGGCGTGGATGCCGTGGATGTCACCCTGGATCCGAAGGGCACGTCCGAGGTCCGCGTGACCACGTCGGCCGAGGTGTCGGATGAGGCCCTGCGCGGCGCTGTCGATGAGGCGGGTAACTACAACGTCGTCGAGATCGTCCGCTCATGATCGAAGTTGACCTCGCCGTCCGCGGGATGACCTGCGCTTCCTGCGTGGCGCGCGTTGAAAAGAAGCTGAACAAGGTCCCCGGGGTGACGGCGGTAGTTAACCTCGCCACCGAGCGCGCTCACATCGAGCTGGATGACTCGGCCGCGGAGCTGTCCAACGAGGAGCTCGTGGGCACCGTGGTCAAGGCCGGCTACGACGCCTCGGTGATCAGCCGCACGGGCGACGCCCCCGACGCGGACATGATCCAGGCCGCCGAGGCTGCCGCGGAGGCGTCCGCCCAGGCGCGGGTGGCGGACCTGTGGCGGCGCTTCGTCGTTTCTGCTGTGTTGTCGGTGCCGGTGGTAGGCCTGTCGATGGTCCCGGCCTTGCAGTTCCCGGGCTGGCAGTGGGTGATCGGCGCGGTGTCGCTGGTGGTGGCGTTCTGGTGCGGGTGGCCGTTCCATCGGGCGGCGTTCCGCGCGGCCCGGTACGGGTCCTCCACCATGGACACGCTGGTCTCGCTGGGTGTGCTGGCGTCGATGGGCTGGTCCCTGTGGGCGCTGACCCTGGGCGGCGCCGGGCGCATCGGCTACACGATGCACATGACCGGCGTCCACGGCCTGGGGCATGCCGCCGAGCCGCACCTCTACTTCGAGACCAGCGCGATGATCGTCACGTTCCTGCTCATCGGCCGCTGGCTGGAGGCCCGCTCGCGCCGCAGTGCCGGTGACGCCCTGCGCTCCCTCCTCGAGCTCGGCGCGTCCGAGGCGCTCCTTGTTCGGAGGGCCGGTTCCGACGACACCGTGGAGCAGGTTGTCCCCGTGGCGCAGCTTCGCGTGGGGGATGTTTTCCGGGTGCGGCCCGGACAGACCGTGGCCACGGACGGGGTGATCGTGGCCGGTTCGTCGTCAATTGACGCTTCGCTCGTGACCGGCGAATCGTTGCCGGTGGACGTGGGCGAGGGCGACGAGGTCACCGGCGCCACGCTCAACACGCACGGGTCGATCGAGGTGCGCGCCACGCGCGTGGGCAAGGACACGACCCTGGCCCAGATGGGCCGCCTCCTCGCCGAGGCCCAGACGGGCAAGGCGCCCGTGCAGCGCATCGCCGACCAGATATCGGCCGTGTTCGTGCCCGTGGTGATCCTCATCGCGCTGGCGACGTTCGGCGTGCGGATGTTTACCGATAACGCCGAGATGGCGCTGGCCTCCGCGATCACCGTGCTGGTGGTGGCGTGCCCGTGCGCGCTGGGGCTCGCAACTCCTACGGCCCTGCTGGTCGGCTCGGGTCGGCTCTCCCGCCTGGGCGCGCTCATCCGCGGCCCCGAGGTGCTCGAGGGCGCCCACGCCGTGGACACCATCATGCTCGACAAAACCGGGACCCTGACCAGCGGCGTCATGTCGGTCAGCGAGGTTGAGGCCGCGGCTGGAGCCGGGTTTGGGCGTATTGGCACCGGGGCCGACGCTGCAGACGCCGAGTCGGCAGCCTCGGGCGCCGATAGCGGCACGGCTGGCACGCGGGCGGCAGACGCCGTCCTGGCGTTTGCCGCCGGGCTGGAGTCCCACTCCGAGCACCCGATCGCCCAGGCAATTGTGCGGTCGGCTCGCGAGCGCGGCATTACACCCGCCCCTGTTTCTGACTTTGCCAACCATGCGGGGATGGGCGTGGCGGGTACGGCCGGCGGCGAGAGGGTCGCCGCCGGCCGCCTCACCTGGCTTGCGGCCAACGTCCCCTCGGATCTGGCCGAGCGTGCCGAGGACCTCGCGCGCGAGGGCGCGAGCGTCGTCGTCGTGACCAGGGGCAACACCGCACTGGGGCTGATCGCCGTGCGCGACACGGTCCGCCCCGAGGCCGCCGACACTCTCGCCGCCCTGCGCGATCGGGGCCTCACCCCAGTGCTCGTCACCGGCGATAACGCCCCGGCAGCCACCACCGTGGCCGCCGAGCTCGGCATCGAGGATGTGCGCGCCGACGTCCTGCCCGAGCAGAAGCTCGAGGTGCTCAAAGAGCTGCAGGCCGCGGGGAAGAAGGTGGCGATGGTGGGCGACGGGGTCAACGACGCCGCGGCCCTCGCCGGCGCCGACCTGTCGATCGCAATGGGCTCCGGCACCGACGTGGCCAAGGCCGCCGCCGACATCACGATCGTCAACTCCGACATCCGCGCTATCCCGAACTCGCTGCGGGTCTCGGCCCGCACCCTGCAGATCATCAAGGAGAACCTGGCCTGGGCCTTCGCCTACAACCTCATCGCGATCCCGCTGGCCGTATTCGGTGTGATCGTGCCGGGGATCGCGGCGTTCGCGATGGCGAGCTCGTCGGTGATTGTGGTCGGGAACTCGCTGCGCCTGCGCAATGCCTAGCAATCTCCGTCAAACGTCAGGACTCTGAGAGCAAAACGCCCGATTTCGGCAACGAAAACTCTCAGAGTCCTGATTTTTGACGGCCGCGCTCCCGTGACCCCGCCCGCGGGCCGGCAAAGTGGAGTCAACGCCCCG
The DNA here is from genome assembly GCF_001808405.1 of Trueperella sp. HMSC08B05. Classification (NCBI taxonomy): domain Bacteria; kingdom Bacillati; phylum Actinomycetota; class Actinomycetes; order Actinomycetales; family Actinomycetaceae; genus Trueperella; species Trueperella sp. HMSC08B05. Next base: position 47,612 of record NZ_KV793268.1, read on the forward strand.
CGGATGAGTAGGATCGGGCATGTGAAACCCCGCCACGATACAGCTAGCCGCGCCGCGAGGGATCAAACCCCCGAGCGGGAGGTGGTCCTGATCGACTCCCAGCAACGTTGGGTGCGCAACCCCGCCGACCTATTCGGCGCCGCGCTGTGCGTGGTGGGGATCGCGTTCGTCATCCTGGTGTCGGTCTACGCCAAGTCCACCACGATCGCGGTCACTCAGGACGTGCGGCAGGCCACCTCCGGTATCCTCGAGACGATCCTGGCCCTGCCGATCAACGCCCTCGAGGGCCTCATGTCCTTCTTCCTTCCGATCCTCATCCTGGGCGAGATGGTGATTCGCAAGCGCTGGCGCGCCCTCGCCACGGCCTTCATCGGGTCGGCGGCGGCCGTGGGGATTTCGGCGCTCGTGGTGTGGATGGGCACGAAGTGGTGGCCGAACTCGGACCTGTTTGACCAGGTCTCAGACTCGATCCAGGACCAGTCGCTCATCGTGGCCCTGCCCTACGTGGCGCTCATCGTGGCCCTGCCCTACGTGGCGCTTCTCGCCACGCTCCTCACCGTGTCCGGATCGTCGAAGGGATCCTGGATCACGCGCGTGGGCTGGTGGCTACTCGGCATCGCGCTCGTCCTGTCGATCCTGCGCGGCAACCAGAATCTTTCCGGCGCGCTCTTCACCGTCCTCATCGGCGGGCTGTCCGGCCTACTCACCCGCTACATTGTTGGCGGCGCGCCGGACCGCACCACCGGCGCGCGCTTCGTAGCGTTGATACGCAAGGCGGGGATCGACGTCGTGACCGCCGTCCGCATCGACCCCCTGACTGGCGACGAGATGCTGCACGCCACCGACGTCACCACCTCCTCCCCCATCGGGCACACGAACCTTGCGGCGCTCGAGCAGATCCGCAAGATCCTCGACCCCGCCGACGACGTGCCCGATACCGACACCGCCAACCTCATCGACGAGATCGACAACCTCACTCGCCCCAGCGACGAACGTGAGCTCACCGACGTCGACTCCTACGCCCTCCGCGACGAGACCATGGCGCGCTACCCGGCCACTCGGCCGTCGGCGGTGTCGCGCAACTACATTGCAACCGACATTCACGGGCGGGCCTTCCACCTCAAGGTGCTCGACAACGACCGCCAGATCCTGTCCTTCCTGGACGACGTGTGGGCGCGAATCTCCCTGCGCACCGTCATCCGCCAAACCCGCCGCACGCTCGAGGCCACCGCCGAACAGATGCTGCTGGTGCAGATGCGGGCCGAGCAGATTGGGGTGACCGAGCCGGCCTGCGCCACGATCGCCCGCCTCGACTCCTCGATCCTCGTGGCCGAGCTCGCCACCGAGGACCCGCTACTGATCGACGCCGATCCCGGCGCGCTTTCCGACGACGACCTCGACCACCTGTGGGACGAACTCACCCGCGCCCACCGCCACGGCATGTCGCACGGCAACATGCACGCCAAGTACGTCAAGATCACCCCGGCCGGCCTCCACGTGGCGAACTGGCAGCACGCCGCCGTACTTTCCACGGACACGGCCCGGCAGGTCGACCTCGCGCAGACGGTGGCGATGCTGGCCGGCGTCGTCGGCGTGGAGCGGGCCGTGGCGTCGGCGAACCGGAACCTGACCACGACGACCGTCGCCTCCATCGCGCCCTTCCTCCAGACCTCCATCCTCCCGCAGGCCACGCGCGACGCCCTGGAAAAGAAGGAACTGCAGGCGCTGCGCGACGCCCTCGCCGCCGAAGTGCCCGAGGCCTCCAACCTGCAAACCGTGGAGTATAAGCGGTTCTCCCTCAAGACGATCGCCACGGTGGCAATCGGCGTCATCGCGCTCATCATCCTGTTTGGCTCGCTCAACTTCGACGACCTGCGCACCGCCATCCTCGGCGCCAACCCGTGGTGGATGGTGGTGGCGTTCCTCTTCGGGCTCGGCACGTATGCGGGCGTGGCGCTCACGCTCGTGGCGTTCTCGAAGGAAGCCGTGCCCTACCGTGAGGCGCTGCTGGTGCAGGTGGCGGCGTCGGTCATCACGCTCGTGGCACCCGCCGGCATCGGGCCCGCCGCCATCAACCTGCGCTTCCTGCAAAAGAAGAACGTGGCAACTCCCGCCGCGATCGCCACCGTGTCCGTGGTGCAGGTGGGCCAGTTCGTGGTGACGATCGCGCTGCTCGTGATGCTTTCCCTGTTTACCGGCGACTTCGGCAACCTCTCCCTGCCGTCCGGCACGATCCAGATAGCGATCGCGATCGTGGTGGTAGTCGGCGGGATTGTGGGCGGCGTGCCGCAGCTGCGCCGCTGGGTCATGGCGAAGATCCGGCCCACGATCAGCCAGGTGTGGCCCCGCCTCGTGTGGCTCTTCACCCACCCCACCCGGCTCCTGCTGGGCGCGCTGGGGTCGGTGCTCATGTCGGTGGCGTTCATCGCCTGCTTCGGGTTTGCGCTCAAGTCGTTCGGCTACGAGCTGCCGATCATCACCCTCGCCGTCACCTACCTGATCTCCAACTCGGTGGGCTCCGTGGTGCCCTCCCCCGGCGGCATTGGCCCCGTGGAGGCGGCCCTCACCGGTGGCCTCGTGATCGCCGGCGTGCCCTCCTCGATCGCGTTCTCCACCGCCGTGCTCTACCGACTCTTCACCTTCTGGGGCCGCGTGCCGATCGGCTGGGTGGCGCTGCAGATCGCGCAGAAGCGCAACATCGTCTAGCCGGGCTGGCTCGCCGCCGGCCGGCGGGAAAGTCGAGCCACGGCGTCGTTGGGCCCGGAGTCAGCCGAGCGTCGTTGAGCCGGCATCCCGCGGGACGATTGTAAAATTCTGGACGAATCCGGGCCGCTCTCCTCATATACGAAGATCACCCCGAATTCGTCCAGGAAATTCAAATCCCACCTGCACAGGGGGCCGGGCGTGACGCTCGCCCCCCCCCTGATCGCAAGCGCCTAGCTAGTTGCCTTCATCGAACCCCAGCCGTGGCCGATCTGGGTAGCACCACCGAAGCGCCCACCCAGCAGGTTCTTGTAAAGGAACAGCGTACCGTCATTGCGGATGCCAATGAGGTCGAAGGTGCCACCACCGTCGACGTCCCCGGGAGAGGAGAGCATCCCGAAGTTCGACCAACCGTGTCCGATCTGCCCCTTGCCCACCAGCACGCCCCTATTGGTGCCGGCGTACACGAACAGCTTGCCGTCCGACCTCGTGGCGACGACGTCCGGGTACGAATCGCCGACGAACTGGCCGATGCCCACGATGTTGGTCATCTCCTGCCAGCCGTGGCCGATCTTCGTGCCGTTCGCCAGGCCGTTGCGGGTGAGGTCGTAGCGGTAGAGGTCGCCGGTTGCGACCTGCCGCGCGACGACGTACTCCTTCGTCCCCAGCCTGCCCATGTAGGTGATGTTGTCCATCCCGTTCCAGCCGTGCCCAGCCTTAATCCCCTGGACCAGCTGGCCGCGCCCGAGCGAGTAGTAGAAGTACAGGTCGCCGTCAGCGTGGCGGATGAGGAGGTCGGCGCGCCGATCCCCGTTGGCATCCATGATCGCCGTCATCGCCGTGACCTCCGCACCCGGGCAGTGCGCGACATATTTGTGGACGAACGCGGATCCGACATTCTCGTAGAAGTGAATCTTGCCCTCGGCGTCGAGCGACCACAGATCGGCCAGACGATCACCGGTGGCTTCACCAAAGCGGTTGGTCGCGTACGGTGCCCGCCCGGTGAAGTTCTCAGGCTGGCAGGTTACGCCCGGCTGGTCCGGTCCCGACTCGCCCTCAGCCACCCGGAAGGTCAGCACAAACGACGCCTCGGAATCCGCGTGGGCCGTGAGCGGCGGGTAGGTGATGTTGACCGTGATGTCCACGTCCTCACCTGTGTCGGCCTCGCCCGGCGTGAAGGTCACCGCGCCGACGGAGTCGATGGTCGCGCCCTCCGGTGCGCCGTCCGCCAACGCAAACGTGGTGCCCTCAGGCCACGCCACCGGCATGCCGGTAGCATCTACCGCGTCGGGCGCGAGGCTAGTGGCCGGCTCACCCACCGTGGCGTCGTACGGGTTGCCCGCCAGCACCACGCTCAGCTGCGGAAGGTCATCCGAGTTGACTCCCGCCGGCACGACGGTCAGCGTGACCATCGCCTGCGCGGTGTACGTGCCCGGGATGCTCGCTGGGATGGCCGCGTGTTCCGCGTCCACCTGCTCGGTGACGAGGACCGGGAATGTCACGGTGCCCTCGGGCGCATCGGCGGGCGCGGTGCCGGTCAGCACGCCGTAGTCGGAGAGCTCCAGCCACGCCGGTGCCCCATCACCGAGCTCGAAGCTCAGCGCGCCGCCATTGCCGGCCACGTCAACCGGTGTGGCCGTGATCACCTCACCCGCGTGCACCACGATCGGGCCGGCGGTGACCTTAAGGAAGGTGTGTGTCCAAGCGACCGGGGTGTCCGCGGGTAGCGTGTAGCCGTGCTCGGCCAGGCCATGCAGCTTCAGGTCGATGCGCTCGCCCGGCTGGGCCCGGTACACGCCGGGCTCGACCAGCTTGCCATCCAGCTCGTAGCCGATCCCATTGTCCGGGATTTCGTAGCTCGGAACCGCCGCGCCCTCCACGATCGAGTCCGCGATCGCCGGCGCGGTCTGGGAGGCTGTGCGCTTCACGACGCCGATGTTACTCGCCAGGGCGTCCTGATTGGGGCGCATGTCGTAGACGGCGAGGAGGTCGCCGTTGGGCGTCTGGGTCAGCGCCGGGATCCGATACTTAATACCCTCTGGGATATTATCATACCATTTAGCAATGGTGACCATCTCCCCGACCGGACCCCTGTCCGCAAGCGCCGCGGGCGCGGGCGGCACAGCTAGCAAGCCTGCCACCGAAAGGCAGGTTACCAGGCCAACGCCGATAAGGCGCCGAATTCCTGTCATTTCTTTCCCCTTTGAAAAATGCCGACGCTCCGGCGCATGGGTTGCACGATCCCACGCATATGGAAGCGATTATTGTGCATTATCGAGCGTATCAGCACACGGCATGTCAGACAATCCTCTGATACAAAGTGGTTGTTGGCGAGTTCGAACGCCCGCGGGCCGGGGGTCGTCGGGGCGTCGGACCGATTGAAGAGTTTTGGACGAATCCGGGGCGATCTACTCATATACGAAGAACGCCCCGAAATCGTCCAGGAAATTCAAATGCCCCACGCGCAAACCCGGCCGGGCGGCAGCGTTGAGTCGTGTTTGACCATAGAAGGTGGGGCGGAAAAGTGAGACGATAGGAGCATGAACGAACGTGCTGGCATGCTTGCCCAAAAGGAAGACCTCATCGACGTCGATGCCCTGATCTCCGCCTACTACGACATCGAGCCGGACCCGGACAACCCGGCTCAGCAGGTCGTGTTCGGGACCTCGGGCCATCGCGGCTCCGCCTTCGATGGCGCTTTCAACGAAGCCCACATCGTCGCCACCACGCAGGCGATTGTGGAGTACCGCGCGTCGAAGGGGATCGACGGTCCGCTGTACATCGGCCGCGACACGCACGCGCTGTCCGAGCCGGCCGAGCGCACGGCGCTTGAGGTGCTGGCTGCCAACGACGTCGAGGTGCGGCTTGACGCCCGCGGGTCCTGGACGCCCACTCCGGCGGTGTCGCTGGCGATTCTCACGGCGAATGGTGCGGACACGGCGGCGGGCGTGCGCACCGAGGGGCCAGGGCTGGCAGACGGTATCGTGATCACGCCGTCGCACAACCCGCCGCGCGATGGCGGCTTCAAGTACAACCCGCCGCACGGCGGCCCGGCTGACACCGACGCCACCGAGGTAATCGCCGCGCGCGCGAACGAGATCCTGCGGCAGGGCTGGAAGAACGTCAAGCGCGTGCCGTACGAACAGGCCCGGAACGCGGAGACGACGCGCGGGCACGACTACCTGTCGGCCTACGTGGACGACCTGCAGTCGATCATCAACCTTGAGGCGATCCGCACGGCGGGCGTGCGCATTGGCGCCGACCCGATGGGCGGGGCGTCGGCCGAGTACTGGGGCGCGATCGGCGAGCGCTACGGGCTGGATCTGACCGTGGTGAACCCGGTGGTCGACCCGGCGTGGCCGTTCATGACACTGGATTGGGACGGCAAGATCCGCATGGACTGCTCCTCGCCCTACGCGATGGCCTCGCTGCTTGGGCGGATGAAGCCGGGCGCGGACGGCGCGGTCCCGTTCGACATCGCCACGGGTAACGACGCCGACTCCGACCGCCACGGGATCGTCACCCCGGACGCGGGGCTCATGAACCCCAACCACTACCTGGCCGTTGCCATCAAGTACCTGTTTGAGAACCGGCCCGAGTGGGGGCCCACGGTGGGTGTGGGGAAGACGCTGGTGTCGTCGTCGTTGATTGACCGCGTGGTTGCCGGGATGGGCAAGCCAATGGTGGAAGTGCCAGTCGGGTTCAAGTGGTTCGTGCCGGGGCTGGTCAGCGGGTCGCTGGGCTTTGGTGGTGAGGAGTCCGCGGGGGCGTCGTTCCTGCGCAAGAATGGGATCGTGTGGACCACGGACAAGGACGGCATCATCCTTGACCTGCTCGCCTCGGAGATCTTGGCGGTGACGGGGAAGTCGCCGTCGGTGCTGCACCGCGAGCTGACCGAGGCCTACGGCGAGTCCGCCTACGCGCGGATCGACGCGGCGGCCACCAAGGAGGAGAAGGCTAAACTGAAGGCGCTTTCGCCGGCAGACGTGGCCGCGACCACCCTGGCGGGCGAGGAGATCACCGCACGGCTGGTCGAGGCGCCGGGCAACGGCGCCCCGATCGGCGGGCTGAAGGTGACCACGAAGAACGCGTGGTTTGCGGCCCGGCCGTCAGGCACGGAGGACGTGTATAAGATCTACGCCGAATCCTTCCTGGGCGCCGAGCACCTGGCCCAGGTGCAGGCCGAGGCGAAGGACGTGGTGAGCGCCGCGCTGGCGTAGGGACACGCGGGCGCTGGCCCTACGCCAGCGCGGGGCACCCCGCCGGTTCGGCACACGCAAAGTGTTTTTTCGTCACCTAAATCGACAATTTGAGTGACGAAAAAACACTTTGCGTGACGAGAAACCAGGATAGGGGCGGCCGCCCGCGCCCGCGGCTACGCCACCGGCATCGCAACCAGGCGCCCGCCCAGCTCGGCCACGTTGACCTCGACGTCGAAGATCTCGCCCAGTACGTCTTCGCGCATGACTTCAGGGGGCGTGCCGCTGCAGGCCAGATACCCGTCTTTCATGGCGACCATGCGGTCGGCGTAGGCGGCGGCGGTGTTGACGTCGTGGATAACGATGACCACGGAGATCCCGCGCTCGGCGCACACGCCCTTCAGGTGCCGCATCATGTCGCGGCCGTGGCGCATGTCCAGGGCGGAGAGCGGCTCATCCAACAACAAGTATTTGGTATCCTGCGCGAGGGCCATGGCGATGAAGGTGCGTTGGCGCTGCCCGCCGGAGAGTTCGTCGATGAAGCGGTCGGCAAGGTCGCGCATGTTCACGCATTGGAGGGCGTCGGCCACGTGGGCGTAGTCTTCGCGGGTGCGCCGGCCCTTGGAGTGGGGGTGCCGTCCGAGCATGACGAGTTCGGCCACGGTGAGCCGGATGGCCAGGTGGTTCTCCTGCCGCAAGATCGCAATCGTGCGGGCCAGCGCGTCGGTGTCCCATTCACCCAGTTCGCGCCCGTCGATCCGCACCGAGCCGCCGATGAGCGGGTGTAGCCGCCCGATCCCGGACAGAAGCGTGGACTTGCCCGCCCCGTTCGGGCCGATCAGCGCAGTCACGCCGGAGTCGGGCAGGGTGAGGGTGACGTCGCGGACGACGGGGTCGGCGTCGTAGGCCATGGTCACATTGGTCAGTTCGATCATCGGCGCGTTCCCTTCACAATCATCGCGAGCAGCAACAGCCCACCCACCAGTTCAAGCACTACGGGCAGGATCGTGGCCTGGTGTAGCACGTGTTCCAAAAGAGCCTGCCCGCCTACGAGCACCACCACGCCGACCCCCGCGGACACCCCGATCAGCTCCCGCAGCCGGGTGGACGTGCCAACATAGTGGGCAATGTTCACCACGAGCAGCCCGAAGAACATGAGCGGCCCCACCAGCGCGGTCGCGCAGGCTACCAGCAGTGACGACGCCGTCAGCGCCAGTTTCGCCTCCCGCCGGTAGTCGAGCCCCAGCGCGATGGCGACCTCCGGCCCGAGCGAGAGGATGTCCCACACGCGACTGCGCGCCACGATGTAGGCGATCGCCGCAACGGCCACGATCACGGAGATCCCCAGGGATTCGGTGTTGACGACGGCGAAGGACGCGGTGCCGACGTCGGCGACAGTGAGGTACTCGCCGGGATCCATCACAGTAGAGAGCAGTGAGGTGATGGAACGCAGGAAGGTTCCCACGACGATCCCGACGAGTACGAGTAGATAGACGTTCGAGCGCCGCCCGCGCAGGACCGTCAAGAACATGGACACGGCGAGGCCTGTCATGAGGACCGTGTTGATGAGGAACATGACCGCGTTGGGCACGGCGCTTACGCGCGCCGAGCCGAAGAAGAAGATGGAGGCGGTGGCCATGAGTTGGAACATGGAGTCAAAGCCCATGACCGAGGGGGAAAGGATCCGGTTGCGGGTGACGGCTTGGAAGACGGCGGTCGCGGTGGTGAGCGAGACGGCGACGACGACGAGCGCCCCCAGCCGCGTCGCTCGCAGTTTGCCGATGATGGCCCAGGCGTCGAGGGCGTCGTAGAGGAGGAAGAGGGCGCAGGCGGCGAGCGCAAGTAGCGCGATGAGTGCGAGCCGCCTGCGGGTTTGGGTGCGGCGGGCGTGCAGGATGCTTTCGATAGTGGGTAGGTTCACGACGCCGGTCGCGGGCTCAGCCCCGTGGGCTCGGACGACGGGCGCCTGCCCGACTTCCCAGGCGGTAGCAGCGGGCGCAGGAGCCGAGGCGGAGGCGGGCGCGGCGGCCCGCGCGTCGTGAATACGGATGGTCACTATTTTACCCTCCGGATCAGGATAGTGAGGAAGATTCCGGCGCCGAGGATGCCCATGACGACGCCGACGGGGACTTCGGCGGGGGCGATGAGGACGCGGCCGATGATGTCGGCGATGAGTACGAATGTGGAGCCCATGAGGGCGACGAGGGGAAGGGAGCGGCGGATGTCGTCGCCGTGGAGGATGGAGACGAGGTTGGGCACCACAAGTCCGAGGAAGGGCAGCGGCCCGGCGACCACGGTGGTGATGCCGGTGACAATGGCGACGATGGTGAGGCCCACGGTTTGGACGGCGGCGAAGTTGAGGCCGAGGTTGCGGGCGAGGTCTTCACCGAGGCCGGCGATGGTGAAGCGGTCAGCGAAGAGGTAGGCGAGGGCGGCGACGGCGGCGACGATCCAGAGGAGTTCGTAGCGGCCGCGGATGATGCCGGAAAAGTCGCCGGTCATCCAGGCGTTGAGGGTGCCTTGGAGTTGGAATTCCCAGGCGAGGAACATGGAGGCCGAGCCGATGACGCCGGAGAGAATGAGGCCGACGAGGGGGACGATGATGATGTCGCGGTGGTTGAGGCTGCGCAGGATGAGGGTCAGCAGGGCGGTGCCGGCGAGCGCGAATGCGCACGCGATGAGCATCTTGCCGGGGAGCGAGAGGGTGGGGAGGAAGAGGGTGGCGACGAGGATGCCGAGGCCGGCGGATTCGGTGACGCCGGTGGTGGATGGCTCGACGAACCGGTTGCGCACTAGCAGCTGCATGACGAGGCCGGCCACGGCCATCGCGGCGCCGGCGAGGATGACGGCGAGCGTGCGCGGGAGGCGGGAGCCGAAGAGGATTTGCAGGTCGTCGGCGGAGGCGGAACCGGTGAGGATCGCGCCGATCGACATGTTCGCCCCGCCTATTAGCGTGGAGACGACTCCGAGCACGACGACGAGGCCGGCCAGCGCCCCCATCGAACGTAGGAAGTGGCCCCGGCGCGCGGAGCGACGACAGGTGGCAGATTCCCCGCATTCGGAGTGGCGGCAGCCGCGGGATTCCTCCAGCTTGAGGGGTTGGAGTGGGCGCCGGTAACGGGCGTCCTGCTGATGAGACTTAGCGCCCTGCCCGGGGGCGTCCGCGGCTGCTTCGGCCGCGGACGCCCCCGTCGTCGTCGTGCTACTTGATCGCATCGGCGACTTCGTCAAGCATGGCCGGGAAGTTGGTGGCACCGGTCATGACGATGTACCAGCGCTCGGGGCTCAGGTAGACGATGTGGCCTTCCTTCGCGGCGGTGGTGGAGTTGACGAGCTCGTTGTCGAGGACCTGCTCGGCCGTGTCGCCGGCCTCGGCCTTGCCCACGGCGGCGTCGCGGTCGACCACGAAGATCCAGTCGGGGTTGATCTCCTTGACGGTCTCGAAGGAGACCTTGTCACCCTTGTGGCCCTCGTCAGCCTCAGGCTTCTCGTACGCCTGGCCGAAGCCGAACACGTCCCAGATCGGGGCCCAGCGCGAGCCGCGATCGTGTAGCGAGATCTCGCCGGCGTTCGTCATGATGACCAGCGCGTTGCCCTTGTCCTTCGCCATGTCCGTGTACTGGGCGATCTTCGCGGTGATCGAGTCGGCGGCCTCCATGCCCTTGGCGTCGGCGCCCACGGCCTGCGCCACCATCTTCACGTTATCGGGCACGGTGGTCGAGTAATCCTCGGTATCCCACGAGTGCGTGGCGTCGATCGTCGTGAACGTCTTGGAGAACTCCTCGTAGAACGACGACGACCGCCCGCCCACAATCACCAGGTCCGGCTGGAGTTTGGCGATGGCCTCCATGTCGGGCTCTTTGAGGTTGCCCACGGAGGTCAGCTGGGAGTAGTCGATGCCGTCGTCGTCCTTGAGCCACGTGGGCACGGACTTGGTGACGGTGCCGACCACGCGGTCGCCGGCGCCGATAGCGTCGATCGTGTCGAGCACGGCCATGTCAAGTACAACGATCTTCTCGGGCATCGCCTCAATGGTGGTCTCGCCCTGCGCGTGGGTGATGGTGCGAGGGAAGGTGGCCTCGGCGCTGGCCTCTTCGCTGGCGGTGGTTTCCGGGGCCGTGGTCTCGGTGGTCTTCTCCGCCGCCGGCGACGACGAGCATGCGCTCAGGGCAAGGGCGCTCGCGGCGGTGAGAGCTGCGAGCTTCATGACCTTGGGAAGGTGCACGGGTTTCTCCTTTGGGTGTGGCGCCGGGGTCCGGCGCGTCGGATGGGGTCATTACGAAACGTTTCCGTTACTTATTTGACTTAGGTAAACCTAACCTATCTAAATCTCGATTTCAAAGCTCCCAGAGAAAGTCTTGCGTAAATCGCCCAGCGCCCGCACTTATGTGGCACCACGCCTCCACCGCGTACCAGGAAACCTTTCGACACACCGAAACTTTTGCACGCGCGGTAAGTTAGAGCCGTAGACCTACCAAGGAGAATCATGAGCTTTCCCACCCCTACCCCCGCCATCGCAGACATCGGCGTGACCGGCCTCGGCGTCATGGGCGCCAACCTCGCCCGCAACCTCGCGCGCAACGGTTTCAAGGTCGCCGTCCACAACCGCTCCATCGGCCGCACCGAACGCCTCATCGCCGATCACGGCACCGAGGGCCAGTTCTTCCCCGCCGAAACGATCAAGGATTTCGTCGCCAGCCTGTCCACTCCGCGCGTCGCCATCATCATGGTCCAGGCCGGCCCCGCCACCGACGCCGTCATCGAGCAGCTCGCGGCCGAAATGGACGAAGGCGACATCATTGTCGACTGTGGCAACTCCCAGTACATGGACACCCGGCGTCGTGAAGCATCCCTCGCCGAGCGCGGGTTGCACTTCGTAGGCGCGGGCGTCTCCGGCGGCGAAGAGGGCGCGCTTCTCGGCCCGGCGATCATGCCCGGCGGCACGCGCGCCAGCTACGACCGGCTCGGCCCCATGTTCGAAACTATCGCCGCCAAGGCCGACGGCGAGCCGTGCTGCACCTACATCGGCCCCGATGGCGCCGGCCACTTCGTCAAGATGGTCCACAACGGCATCGAATACGCCGACATGCAGCTTATCGCCGAGGCCTACCAAATCATGAGTGCGCTCGGCCTGAGCGCCCCCGAAATCGGCGAGGTCTTCGCCGAATGGAACACCGGCGACCTCGAGTCCTACCTCATCGACGTCACCGCCGAAGTGCTGCGGCACGCGGACCCGAAGACGGGCCGGCCGTTCGTCGACGTCGTCCTCGACCGCGCCTCGCAGAAGGGCACCGGCGCCTGGACCGTGCAGACCGCCGCCGGGCTCGGCATCCCCGTCACCGGGATCGCGGAGGCGACGTTCGCGCGCTCGCTGTCGGCATCGGTGGCGCAACGCGAAGCGGCGCAGGCGGCGCTGCCCGGGCACGCGGCGGATTTGGCGGGAGCGGTGGCGCCCGAAGACCGCGCCGCGTTCATCGAGGACGTCCGCCTCGCCCTGTACGCCTCCAAGATGGTGGCCTACTCGCAGGGCTTCGAGCTGATCCGCGCCGCCTCCGACGAGTACGGGTGGGATGTCCAGCTCGGGGCGCTCGCCAAGATCTGGCGCGCCGGCTGCATCATCCGTGCCCGCTTCCTCGACCGCATCACCGAGGCCTACACCCGAGACTCGGCGTTGCCCCTCCTCCTCGCCGACGAGTTCTTCACCCGCGAGATCTCCGCCGCCGTGCCCGCGTGGCGCCGCCTGCTCACCACCGCGCTGGCGGCGGGCATCCCGGTGCCGGCGTTCACGTCGTCGCTGGCGTACTACGACGCCGTGCGGGCGCCCCGCCTGTCCGCCAACCTGATCCAGGCGCAGCGCGACTTCTTCGGCTCGCACACCTACAAGCGCGTGGACATGGAGGGCACCTTCCACACCCTGTGGTCGGAGGGCCGGGCGGAGGAGCGCTGGGACTAGCCACCCGAGCTAGCCGGTGGGCCGCCGGGCCGGCTGCCGTGCGGTGGCCAGCACCCGCCGGGCCCCCACTGCATCTGCAAATGCTGTACTAAACCGCAAGATGCGG
>NZ_KV793268.1:60592-66593 GCF_001808405.1 Trueperella sp. HMSC08B05
CGCATCTTGCCGAGTAGTGCAGCATCTGTGTGCGGCGGGCCGGAGGGCCACCCCGACGTGCGGCCCTCCCCCGGGTAGGCCGGCTGCCGTGCGGCGGCCGTGGCGGCCAGCACCCACCGGGCATTAAAATAACTTGGACGATTTCGGGGCGATCTCCTCATATAAGAAGATCGCCCCGAAATCGTCCAGGAAATTCAAATCCCGGCCCGCAGCCCGCCGGCTAGATGAGCCCGAACACCCCCGGCAGCCACAGCGAGAACGCGGGGACGAACACCACCACGAACAGCGCCAGGATGATGCCGACCAGGAACTGCCACAGCTTGGAGGTCACGGCCTCCATGCGCAGCCCGGCCACCTTCGCGCCCACGAACAGCACGTTGCCAACCGGCGGCGTGATCACGCCGACCGACAGGTTCATCACCACCATCGCACCGAAGTGCACCGGGTGGATGCCGATGTCCTTGACGATCGGCAGGAAGATCGGCACGAAGATAAGGATCGCGGGGGTCGGGTCCATGAACGTGCCCACCACCAGCAGGATCAGCATGATGATGATGAGGATGCCGGTGGGCGAGTCGGTAACGGACAGGAGTCCGTTGGCGATCATGTCGGGGATGCGGGCGAATGCCATCACCCAAGACAGGCCCGCCGACACCGCCACAAGGAACATGACCACGGCGGTGGTGCGGGTGGCGGAGAGGATGATCTCAGGCAGGTCCTTGAGCTTGATGTTCTTGTACAGGAAGCCGAGCACCAGGCAGTAGACCACGGCGATGGCGGAGGATTCGGTGGCGGTGAATGCGCCGCCGAGGATGCCGCCCACCACGATGACGATCATGAGCAGCGACGGGATGGCGCGCCACAGGGTCACGCCCACCACCTTGGCGCTTGGCCGCTCGGTCACCTGCACCACGTTGTTCTTTTCGTGACGGAAGTACAGGATGAGGGCCACGATCATACAGGCCACTACCCACAGGGTACCGGGGCCGACGCCGGCCATGAACAGGGCGGCTATCGACGTCGAGGACACGAGCGAGTACACGATGAACGTGTTCGACGGCGGGATGAGCATGCCGGACGGGGCGGAGGCCACGTTGACGGCGGCGGTGTATTCGCGCGAGTAGCCATCCTTGGTCATGCGAGGGGTCATGATGGTGCCAACCGCGGAGGCGGCGGCAACAGCTGCGCCGGACACGGAGCCGAACAGGCCGTTGGCCACCACGTTGGTCAGCGCCATCGACGCCGGCATGCGGCCCACGAGCACCTTCGCCGCGTCGATCAACCGTGCGGCGATGCCTCCGGAGTTCATGAGCACGCCGGCGAGCACGAAGAACGGGATGGCAAGTAGTGAAAAGGAGTTGACGCCGGTGAACATGCGCCCGGCCACGGACATCGCGGCCACGTCCGGGTTCATGACCGCCATCGCGGCGATCACGGTGGGTAGGCCGATGGCCACGGCGATCGGCACCGAGGTGGCGATCAGGAGAATGATTCCAACAAGCAGGATGAGTCCTGCAACAGCGGTAGGTGTCACAGCTGGGCTCCCTTCGTGTTGTCGCGGGCGACGCCGTCCGCGCCGTTCGCGTCCGCAGCGCCGGCCTCGCCAGCGCCGTTCGTGCCGGCACCAGCGCTAGCCGCGCCTTCGCTGTCAGCCACGCCGACGGCGTCGTCGACCGGGCTTCCCTCCGCCTCGGCCTCGATCTTGATCTTTTCCGCGTCCTCCAAGGCCATTTCGGCCTCGGGGATCGGGAAGTTGGACTCGCGCCCGGCCGCGATTTCCACGATGTGGTACAGCGCGTAGAGCACGATCGCCAGGCCGGAGATGGGGAGTACCAGGTAGACGGAGCCGATGTTAACCGGTAGGGCGGTGAGGTTCTGGGACCAGGCATTCATCGCGGCGTTCCAGCCACCCCACACGAGCGCGGTGGCGCCGAGGATGAGAGAGGCCACGTGGGTCCAGATCGCGAAGGCCTTTTGGGTGCGCTCCGGGGCGCGGAGGACAAGGAACTCCACGGCCATGTGGCCGCGCTCCCCGTACACGAACGCGAGCCCGAGGAAGGACAGCCAGACGAAGAGCATCTTGGCCAGCTCCTCAGACCAGGTCACGGGCGAGGACAGCACCAGGCGGGAGAAGACCTGCCAGGTGGTGGAGAAAACGAGGCCGACGAACAGGATGATGCACAGCCAGCCGAGGAACTTGGTGGTGAACTGATGGACGCGTTGCATTACTGACCCCCTTCGGTGTCGGCAGCGCGGATCGCGTCGAAGAGCTCGCGCTGGTAGCCGTCGGACACGAAGCGGTCGACGATCGGGGCGAGGGCCTGCGCGAATGCTTCCTTGTCCACCTCGTAGAAGGTGGCGCCGTTGTCTTCGGCGATCTGGCGCGATTCTTCGGTGTATTCCTTCCACAGCTCGGTGTGGAAGTCCATGGAGTCGTACCAGCATTCGTAGAGGATCTCGCGGTCGGCTTCGGGCATGGCCTCGAGCAGGTCGTGGCGCATGATCATGTAGTCGAGGCCGACCAGGTGGTTGGTGTAGGACAGGTAGGGCGCCACTTCCATGTGGCGGGCGGTGTTGTAGGAGACGAGGTTGTTTTCGGCCCCGTCGAGCACGCCGGCCTGGAGGGCCGAGTAGACCTCGCCGTAGGACAGCGGGGTGGCCGACCCGCCCATGAGCTTAATCATCTCGATGTGCATGTCGGATTCTTGGACGCGGATCTTCTTGCCCGCGAGGTCGGCCGGGGTTTGGACCGGGCCGAACGTGGTGTAGATGTGGCGCTCACCTTGGGTGTAGCCGCCGAGCACCGTGATGTTTTCCTTGTCCTCGAGGGAGGCGAAGAGGCCGCCCACGATGTCGGGGTCTTGGATGACCTTGATCTGATGTTCGATGGAGCTAAAGGTGGTGGGCATGTTGAGGACGCGGAAGTCCTGGTTAATGTTTTCCAGCTGGGTGCCGGACACGATAGACATTTCGATGGCGCCGGACTTGACGTACTGGAGGACTTCCTGCTGCGAGCCGAGCTGCTCGTTGGGGAAGATTTCGATCACGTAGCGCCCGTTTGTGCGCTCGGCGACGTCTTCGGAAAACTTCTGGAGGGCCTTAAATGACGGGTGGGATTCCGACTGGTTGAGGGCCACCTTGAAGTAGGAAACAGTATCTTCGTCGCCCACCGAGTCAAGCTTGATGCCTCCGAGCCCGGCACAGCCGGACAGCAGGAGTGAGGCGCTTGCTGCGAGAGCGAGAAGGTTCCAACGTTTCTTCATTGGATCTCCTTAGCATGCGGGGCGCGGGTGCCACCCCGTGGGTGTGTGAGCCAGCACTGGCTTCGGTCGTCCTCGTGGGACGCGGCGGCTTTGCGTGCGTCTTGGAAGATGCTTTGAGGCTATCAGGATCCTTACACCCAGGGAAGAACTTGACAAATGTAGTATTTCACACTGCTGAATTACCGTTTATACCCTCAAAACGCATGACATGTTCGCGCCCGCCCCTTAGAGTGAGCGTAGGGACGAAAGACTGACGACACTGTCGCCCCGCCGACGTCGGCCGGGCACCTCGCGTCCAGCTCACCACCCGCCGATCCCCAACCCAAGGAAGGCACACATGGAACTTCAGCCGCACCCCGATCGCCTCTTCCCCGCCGATCCCACCACGCGCAGCATCGCCCGCGACCTGTACGCGCTGGTCAAGGACGCCCCGATCATCTCCCCGCACGGCCACGTTCCCCCGGAGTGGATCGCGGACGACGTCCCGTTCAAGGACCCCACGTCCCTCCTCATCACCCCTGACCACTACGTCAACCGCATGCTGCACGCCCACGGCGTGGAGCTGAGCGAGCTCGGCGTCGGGCAAAAGGAGTTTTCCGAGGAGCAGTCGCGCAACGCGTTCCGCATCCTGTGCGCCAACTGGTGGCTGTACCGCGGCACGCCCGTGAAGTACTGGATGGAAAACGAGCTGTTTGATTACTTCGAGGTGCGGGTGCGGCCGTCGGCGGAGACCGCCGACCAGATCTACGACCAGATCGCCGAACGCCTCGCCGACCCCGCCTACCGCCCGCGCGCCCTCTACAAGCGCTTCAACATCCAGTTCCTAGCCACCACCGACGACCCGTGCGATTCGCTTGAGCACCACGCCAAGATCCGGCAGACCTTCGACGGCACGGTCGTCCCCACCTTCCGCCCCGACAAGTACCTCGAGCCCGCCCGCGCCGACTGGCCCGAGCTGATGGCGGCACTGTCGGAGGCCTCGGGCGTGGACACGACGTCGTGGGCCGGGTTCAACGCCGCGATGGAAAACCGCCGCGCCTACTTCAAGGCCGCCGGCGCGATCTCCACCGACCACTCCCACCGCGACCCGGGCACCGCCCGCCTCTCCGACGCCGAAGCCGAGCGGATCTACCAGCAGGCCCTCGCCAGGAAGGTGTCCCCCGCCGACGCCGACGCTCTCCGCCGCTCCATGATGTACGAGCAGGTGCGCATGGCCTCCGAGGACGGGCTGGTCATGACCATGCACCCGTCCGTGTACCGCAACCACCACACGCCCACCTTCAACAAGTACGGCGCGGACGTGGGCTGCGACATCCCGCTCAAGACCGAGTTCGCCGCCGCCCTACAGCCCGCGCTCGCCGACTGCGGCGACTCCGAGAACCTGCATCTCATCCCGTTCACCATGGACGAGACCGTGTACTCGCGCGAACTGGCGCCGATGGCGGGCTTCTACCGGTCGGTGTTTATCGGCGTGCCGTGGTGGTTCATCGACGCGCCCGAGGCGATGGCCCGCTTCCGCGGCGCCGTCACCGAGACTGCGGGCTTTACCCGCACGTCCGGCTTCATCGACGACACCCGCGCCTTCTGCTCCATCCCCGCCCGCCACGACGTGTCGCGCCGTATCGACGCCGGGTACGTGGCCAAGCTGGTGGCCGAGCACCGGCTAGAGATGGATGAGGCCGAGGAGGCCATCCGCGAGCTGGTGGTGGGCAACCCGGTGCGGGCCTTCAAGCTCGAAGGCTAGGGCCCGGTCGGGGCCCGGTCGCGGGCGGCGGGCGACCGTTCAACAACGGCTTCTTCCTCGAGCCCACCGTACTAGTGGACGTGGAACCGCATCCTCGCGCCGGACTTCTTCTAGCCGGCTGGTGCTGGCTAGCCCCGTCGGCTGGTGGCGCCCGCACATACGTGGATCCCCCGGTGTTCTTTTCAGAACACCGGGGGATCCACGCGCTAGAGGTGGACTCTCACCTGAAGGTGATTAGTCCTCCCGACGCTTCCGCGACACCAGGAAGGCACCAGCTGCAGTCAGCATGGTAGCCGCAGCAGCCAAGCCGCCCACGGTAGCACCCGTGTACGAGAGCTTGCCGGTGCCGGACTTCGGCGCAGTCTTACCCGCGACCGTGATCGTGGACGTATCGAGGACGTTGCCGTCCTTGTCCGTCACGGTGACCGTGATCTTGTCGCCGGGCTTGGCATTCGGATCGGCGGTGATGACCAGGTTGCCATCCTTGTCGATCTGGGCCTTACCCGGGCCCTCGACCGTGACCTTAGCGTCGCCGGGGACCTTGCCGCCGTCATTCGGGATCACAACGGTCTCGCCAGGCTTGACAGAACCGTCGCCCCAGTTCGGCTTATCGGCCTCAGGCTGCTTGTCCGGATCGGTAACCGTGACCTCGATCTTGTCTATCTCGTTGCCGTCCTTGTCCTTGACGATAACTACGATCTTGTCACCAGGCTTGGCGTCCTTATCGATGTCGACAACCACGTTGCCATTCTCATCGATGGTCACCTTGCCCGGACCGTCAGTCTCGACCGTGGTGCCGTCCGGAACCGGGCCACCGTCATTCGGGATCACGACGGTCTCGCCGGGCTTGCCCGAACCATTACCCCAATCCGGGGACTTGGGAGCCTCCGGCTCGGTGACGGTGATCTTGCCATCGTTCGAGGTGTTGACTTCCTTGCCACTGTCCGGGGTCTTGCCCTCAACAGTGACGGTGTAGTTGCCATCGATCGGAGCG
>NZ_KV793269.1:0-68212 GCF_001808405.1 Trueperella sp. HMSC08B05
CCCGGCGCCCGGACGGGGGTCGACGACGCGCGAGCGCTCGGCCCGCGCTCGCTGCTGGCCCTGGGGCGGGAACGCCGGGGGTGGAGCCTGATCGGACGCCGAGTCGGACGCGCCGGAAACGGGCGCGAACGAGGCCGGGCGGGCGTCGTCGGCAAACGCGGAACGACGCACGGGCCGCCGGGGTGCACCCGCAGCGCGACTGGGGCTACTGGAGGGCCTGTCACCACGCGGCTGGCCCTGGCGCCCCCGGCTTTCGCGACCCTGGCCCTCGAGACCTTGGCCGACCGGGCGGGCACCCTCAACGGAGGGGCGCTGACGGCGATTGCGGGGTTCGAACGACGGTGGCTGGCTCATCAGTCCTCCAAGCGCAGGCCCCCGCCGATGGCCTGCTGGAACGCGTTGATCTCGTCCTCGGTGCCTTTGAGGATCGGGCTATCCGTGTTGGCGTCGTTGGTCACTTCGGGCAGCGGCTGGTCGTTGCGGAGGGCCTCCCACACGGCGGCGGCGGCGGCGGCCGGGCGCACGCGGTTGCCCTCCGGGTAGAACGGCATCGTCACGAAGTTGACGTTGTCGAGTGAGAGCCCGCGCAGGGAGTAGGCGAGCCCGCCCAGGTAGGTGATGGAACCGAGGCTGGGGGAGACGTCGATGTTTTCGGTGACGTCACTCAGCACACCGTAGAGCGTGGGCAGGTCGGAGACGATGTTGAGAGATAGGGCCTTGGAGATGATCGCCTCGACCATCTGCTGCTGGCGGCCGATGCGGCTGATGTCGGAGCCGTCGCCCAACGACTTACGGGCGCGGGCCAGGGCGAGCGCCTGCTCGCCGTCGAGCACCTGGCACCCGGCCTCGAGGTGCAGGCCCGCCGCCTGGTCCTCCGCGGGCTCGGACAAGCAGACGTTCACGCCGCCCAGAGTGTTGACGATGTCCTGGAAGGAAGCGAAGTCGATGACCACGAAGCCGTCGATGTATACGTCCGACATTTCCTCGAGCGTGCGGATCGTGCAGGCCGCGGCGCCTGCCACGTCGCCCGACTGCCCGCCGATCGAAAACGCCGAATTGAACATCGCATCGTACTGCTCGTAGCTGCGTGAGCCGTCCTTGAGGATGCAGGAGGGGATGGTGACCAGGGTGTCGCGCGGGATGGAGACCACGTCCACCCGCTGGCGGTCCGCCGAAATGTGCATGAGCATCGCCGTGTCCGAACGCATACCGGTGATGTAGCCGGCGGCGCCCGCCCCGTCCACGTCGCTAGCACCCTCGCGCACATCCGAACCCAGGATGAGAATGTTGAGCGGCCGGCCTGCCGATTCGTCCGCGGGCTCCTGGGGGGTGGGGCGCTCGTTCGGTTCGAAGTAGTGGCCGACCTCCTGGACCTTCAGGTTGCCCTGGAGGTTCTGGTAAAGAAAAGCGGCCGCCGAGCCCACGGTGAGCAGGAAGGCGAGGAGGACGACGAGCACCCAGCGGAGTACGGGGACATCGCTCCCGGCCAGGGAGCGATGTGACGGGCCGCGCTTAGCGGGTGCAGATATCATGTGTCGATCATAGCGGCCGGCGCGCGAGGTATTCATCAGCCCGGGGAATGTGCGTCGTGTTTAACGCCCGCGCGCGCGTTGGCTAAGGTGGGGGTATGGCAGGTAACGAGCACGATTCGGTCCTCATCCGCGTGGTGAGTGTGGCGTTCAACCCCGGCGATGAGCTGACCCAACTGCTCGACTCGCTCCCTGCCGCCGTGGGGGATACGGCCTTCGAGGCCGTCGTGGTGAATAACGGCTCGGCCACCCCCGCGCTCGACGCCGCCCGCTCGCGTGCCACCGTGATCGACGCGCCCGCAAACCTCGGCTATGGCAAGGCCAACAACCTGGGCGCTCGCGGGTTTACCGGGCCTTGGCTCCTTATCGTCAATCCTGACGTCCGGCTCGAGCCCGGGAGCGTTGCACGCATGATCGGCGCGGCGGCGAACTACCCGCGCGGCGGTGCGTTCGCTCCCAAGATCATGACGCCCGAGGGCGAGGTCTATCCCTCGGTGCGGCAGTTCCCCCGGCTGGTTGCCGGCACCGGGCATGCGCTCTTCGGGCGAGTGTGGCCGGGCAACCCGTGGACCGCGCGCTACCACGCGAACGGTGCCACCGGCTCCACTCACCCCGTGGACTGGCTCTCTGGCGCCTGTCTGCTCATCCGCCGCGAGGCCTTCGAGGATGTGGGCGGGTTCGACGTGGACTTCTTCATGTTTTTCGAGGACACGATGCTGGGGGAGGACCTTGCGCGCGCCGGCTGGCAGCGGGTTTTCGTTCACGACGCCATGGCCGTCCACGACCAGGGCAAATCCTGGCGGGAGCGGCCTGAACCCATGATGCGCGAACATCACCGGTCGGCCTACCGGTACCTGGCGAAGGTATACGACAGGCCGTGGCAGGCACCCCTGCGCGCCGCGATCAAGGCGGGGCTGAAGGTGCGGCTGGCGCGGGAGTTGCGGGCGCAGCGGCAGACCTCGGCGCATGTGTCACACTAATTACGTATGTGCAACGGCAAAAAGCGGTTTATTGGTGTTGCATATTGCGGATTAACGTTGCATCCGTGGGAGGCTGGCGGCTGGTTGCCACGGAGGTCCGGCAACGAGCCGGCTAGCGGGGGCCGCCCCGGCCAAGGAGCCCGTCGCGCAGGCCGGCGGCCAACTGGGTGATGCGTTCAGCCCGGCGGTCGGCGACTAGGGAGTGGAAGGCGGCGAACTTCGCCAGCCACACCACGTAGCCTGTCCGCCAGTGCCAGGGCAGGAGCCCTGAGCGCAGCAGGAAGATCGTGTTGCGAGCCAGGTAGTAGCAGCGGATGGGACCGTGGACGTGCACGGGTTGGGTGCGCCCGGGCAGCTGGACGGTTGCGTCCCCCAGCGAGTGTTCGAGCTTGGCGCCCGTGTCCACCACCATCCGGTAGCCGCGCTTGCGAGCGCGCAGGCACCACTCGAGGTCGACGTGGTCGATGAAGTAGGCCTCGTTCATCGGGCCCACCTCCTCCAGAACCCGCATGGGAATGAGGCACCCGGAGGCCAGGAGAAAGGCGGCCTCCACGGCGGGCTGGGCCAGCTCCTCGGCGCTCGCGCGCCGCGGCCCCCAGCGCCGGTCCACGTAGACCAGCTCGTCCCCTCCGGGCTTGTTCTCCGCGATGTATGGGCCCACCGCCCCGATCGGCGCGCCCGTGCCGCCCGTTGCCTCAGCCCCCGTCCCGCGCTCCAGGCGGTCGACGAGCTTGGCGACCATTCGTGCGTCGGGAAGGGAATCCTGGTCGGAGAGCAGCACGTAGTCGACGCCGAGCTTGCGGGCCCGCAGGATCCCGACGTTTTGGGCGTGGGCGATGCCGGTGTTGGTGCCCAGCTCGATGAGCTGCGCCCCCGCGCGTCGTACAGCGTCGGCGATCTCGGCGAGGGCCGCGGGCGCCGAGCCGTTGTCCACCACGACCACCGCGCACTGCCGCGCCAACGCCTCAATGAGGGCGGCAGTGCGCGCATCCGGGCCGTACGTGACGACGACGGCCGCGGCGGACCCCACTACTGGCCGGCCTTGCGGTACTTGGCTTCGACCTCGGCCTTCTGGTGGCGCCACCAGTCCTCGTGGTTCTTGTACCAGGAGATGGTGTCGCGCAGGCCGTCGCGGAAGTCGGTGAAGGTGGGCTGCCAGCCGAGCTCGGACACCAGCTGGGTGTTGTCGATGGCGTAGCGCTGGTCGTGGCCGGGGCGGTCGGCCACGTGGTCGAAGTCGTCTCGGTCGTAGCCGAACTCCTCGAGGATGAGCTGGGTGACCTCCAGGTTCGTCTTCTCCCCGTTCGCGCCGATTAGGTACGTCTCCCCGATGCGGCCCTTGTTGATGATGTCCCACACGGCGGTGTTGTGGTCGTGGACGTGGATCCAGTCGCGGATCTGCTCGCCCGTGCCGTACACGCGGGGCTTGACCCCGTCGATCAGGTTGGTGATCGTGCGGGGGATGAACTTCTCGATGTGTTGGTAGGGCCCGTAGTTGTTCGAGCAGTTCGACAGGGTGGCCTCGATGCCGAAAGAGCGCACCCAGGCGCGCACCAGGTGGTCCGAGGATGCCTTGGAGGCGGAGTAGGGGGAGGAGGGCACGTACGGGTCGCCCGCCTTGAACTTGCGGTCCTCGCCGATCTCCAGGTCGCCGTAGACCTCGTCGGTGGAAATGTGGTGAAGGCGCCCACCGTGGCGGCGTAGCGCCTCGAGGATCTGGTAGGTGCCGATGATGTTGGACTGGATGAAGGGCCACGGGTCGCGTAGCGAGTTGTCGTTGTGTGATTCGGCGGCGAAGTGCACGACGACGTCGGCCTCGGCCACGAGCGGGTCGATGACGTCGGGGTCGGAGATGTCGCCCTTAACCAGCTTCACGCCCGCCCCGAGCATCTCAATTGAGTCCTTATTTCCCGCGTAGGTGAGCTTGTCGATGACCGTGACGTCGGCGTTGCGAAGCTCGGATGCGGTGTAGTTGACGAAGTTGGCGCCGATGAAGCCTGCGCCGCCGGTGACCAGTACCTTCATTTTTCTTCCTCCTCCTCGAGGGTTTCGCCGTGGAGGATGGCCTCCGCGGGATCGGTGGCGGGCGTGAATTCGCCAGCCCGGGTGATCGTTTCAGGGTGTGTGCGGGCCACCGCCAACTCGCGGGCCAGGTCTACCAGTCGGTTTTCCAGGATGACCATGCGCCGGTAGGAGACCACGGAGTAGGACAGGAAGGCGATGATCGTCAGGTACAGCAGCAGGTCCACCCCGCGCCCGACTCCCACGAAGTGCGCCACTTTCGTGGTGATCTGCGGGAAAACAATGGTGGCGACGGCGAGGGCGACGAACACGAGCAGGAGTAGGCGGCGCAGTGCCACGTTCTTCGTGTCCTGCGTGCCGCGCACGAGGTACACGGCCGCCACGAGGACAACCGCGAGGAGGATGAGCTTGATCAGCATGTTTATCGGCTCTCTGTCGGTGCGAAGATCATGTCGGTCAGGATGTTGACGCCGTTGAGCAGGCTCTGACCCTTAGAACGAGAATAGTCGGTGTAGTCGATTGTCACGGGCTCTTCAGCCCACGGCAAGCCCATGGAGGCGAGCTGGTTGATGATCTGGGAGGCGTGGGCCATGCGGTGCATGGTGAGGTCGAGCCGGGTGGCGGCGTCGCGGCGCAGTACTCGTAGGCCGTTGTGGGAGTCAGTGAGGTTCATGCCGGTGCGCGCCCGCGTGACCTTCGCGGCGGTTGAAAGCACGGCCTTCTTCAGCCACCCGGCCTGGTGTTCGCCGGTCAAGAAGCGAGAGCCGAGCACGAAGGCAAGGTCCTCGCGTTCGGCGCGCTCGATCATGCGAGCGGCGTCGGACGTGCGGTGCTGCCCGTCGGCGTCGAAGGTGACGATGTATTTGGCGTCGGTGTAGGTGAGCACCCACGTGATCCCGGTTTGGAGGGCGGCGCCTTGCCCGAGGTTGATGGGGTGGTCGACGACGACCGCGCCCGCGGCGCGCGCCAGCCGTGCCGAGTCGTCTTTCGAACCGTCGTTGACGCAGACGATGTTGGGGAAGGTCTGGCGTGCTTGGCGAACGACGTCGTAGATGACGGTCGCCTCGTTATACAGGGGGACCACGAGCCAACTCACCCGTGCTAAGTCCCGAAAGCCGGCGTCTTGCATGGGATATATTATTGCATAAGGTTCTACGAACCGATTTTTGTGCCTGCCAATACAAGGAGAAATGGATGGCAAAAGCGCGGATCGTTGATTCGGCTGACGTGTCGGATGAGGCGAAGATTGGCGATGGATCCAGTGTCTGGCATCTCGCTCAGGTTCGTGAGCACGCTGTCATTGGCGAAAACTGTGTGATTGGCCGCGGGGCCTACATCGGCGAGGGCGTCGAGATGGGCAACAACTGCAAGGTGCAGAACTACGCGCTCGTCTACGAGCCGGCCAAGCTGGCCGACGGCGTGTTCATTGGCCCGGCCGTGGTGCTCACCAACGATCACTACCCGCGTGCGGTGAACCCCGATGGCTCGTTGAAGTCTGCCTCCGACTGGGAGCAGGTGGGTGTGACGTTGGAGACCGGCGCGTCGGTGGGCGCCCGGTCCGTGTGCGTGGCTCCCGTGACGATCGGGGCGTGGTCGCTGGTGGCGGCTGGCTCGGTGGTCACTCGCGATGTGCCCCCGCACGCCATCGTGGCGGGTGTGCCGGCCAAGCAGATCGGCTGGGTCGGGCATGCCGGCGTCAAGCTGGAGGATGACGGGAACGGGATGTGGACGTGCCCCGCCACCGGAGATACTTACCAAGAATGTGACAACACAATCCGAAAGGTTGCTAAGTAAAAATGGAACGACAGATGATCCCGGCCGCCAAGCCGATCGTGGGCGAAGAGGAGCGCGCCGCGGTTGATGCGGTTCTCGCGTCCGGCATGCTGGCACAGGGCGCGGAGGTTGCCTCCTTCGAGCAGGAGTTTTCCGAGCAGCTCACCCCGGGCGCTGAGGTTGTGGCGGTCAATTCCGGCACCTCGGCCCTTCACATTGGCCTGCTGGCCTCAGGCATCGGCGAGGGCGACGAGGTCATCGTCCCGTCCTTCACTTTCGCGGCAACCGGCAACTCGGTGGCGTTGACCGGCGCGAGCCCCGTGTTCGCCGACATCGAGCCGGACTACTTCTGCCTCGATCCCGATTCGATCCGCGCCTCCATCACCGAGCGCACCAAGGGCATCATGCCCGTCCACCTGTACGGCCACCCGGCGAACATGGTGGAGATCCGCAAGATTGCCGAGGAGTTTGGCCTGCAGATCTTCGAGGACGCCGCCCAGGCTCACGGCGCGTCGCTGAACGGGGAGATGGTGGGCACCTTCGGTTCCTTCGCCGGCTTCTCGCTCTACCCCACGAAGAACATGACCTCCGGTGAGGGTGGCATGATCTCCACCAAGGATCCACAGATCGCCCGCCGCGCTCGCCTGCTGCGCAACCAGGGCATGGAGGTGCAGTACCAGAACGAGCTGGTGGGCCTCAACAACCGCATGACGAACATTCACGCCGCCATTGGCCGCGTGCAGCTGCGCAAACTTGAGGGCTGGACGAAGATCCGCCAGGAGAACGCCGCGTTCCTGAACGCTAACCTGGAGGGCGTCGTCGTGCCGCCGGTGGCCGAGGGTGCCGTGCACGTCTACCACCAGTACACCATTCGCGTGGCAGACGATCGCGATGGCTTCGCGAACGCCCTGCGCGAGGAGTACAAGGTGGGCTGCGGCGTGTACTACCCGATTCCGAACCACCGCCTGCCTTCGCTGGCGCACTTCGCACCGGGCCTGGAGCTGCCGAACACGGAGGCGGCCGCCAAGGAGGTCATCTCCCTGCCGGTGCACCCGTCGCTCAGCCAGGAGGACCTTGACCGGATCGTCGAGGCCGTCAACGCCGTGGCGAAGGCTGGTGCCTAATGACTTTGCGTTACGGACTGATCGGCCTGGGCTCGATGGGTCGCCACCACGCGCGCAACATTCGCGCGCTGGAGGGCGCCGAGCTGGTGGCCGTTGCTGACCCGTATGGGGACAAGTTTGGCGTGGCGGGGGACCTGGAGGTCCTTCCCGACGTCGACGCGCTGATTGACGCTGGCATCGACGCCGCCATGGTGGCCGTGCCCACCGGGCAGCACGCCGAGGTGGCCCTCAAGCTGGCGGAGGCCGGCGTTCACACGATGGTGGAAAAGCCGCTGGGCTCCACGATCGAGGAGGGCAAGGCGATGGTGCAGGCCTTTGAGTCCAAGGGGCTCGTGGGCGCGGTGGGCTACGTGGAACGCTGCAACCCGGCGCTGCTCGAGATGCGCCGCCGGATCGCCGAGGGCCAGCTGGGCAAGGTCTACCAGATCACCACCCGCCGCCAGTCGCCGTTCCCGGCGCGCATCGCGGACGTGGGCGTGGTCAAGGACCTGGCTACCCACGACGTCGACCTCACGGCGTGGGTTGCCGGCTCAAAGTACGCTTCCATCTCGGCTCAGACGGCGCACCGCGCCGAGCGCGAGTACGAGGATCTGGTGACGGCGTCCGGCAAGCTGGAGAACGGCGTGCTGGTTAACCACCTGGTCAACTGGCTCACCCCGTACAAGGAGCGCCAGACCGTGGTGCTGGGCGAGCACGGCGCGCTCGTGGCCGATACCACGATGGGCGACCTGACGTTCTACGAGAACGGCTCGCTGCCGCTCGGCTGGGATCAGATCTCCGCCTTCCGCGGCGTTTCCGAGGGCCAGGTGATCCGCTACGCGTTCGAAAAGCGCGAACCGCTGGCAGTGGAGCACGAGCATTTCCGGGACGCGATTCTGGGCAAGGGGTCGGAGCACGTGACGATGAAGGAGGCGCTGACCACCATGGAAGTGGTGCAGGCGATCCTGGATTCGGCCGCGGCGGACGGGGAGGTCCGGCACTTCTAGGCCACGAAGCAGATAGCTAGGAAGCAAAGGTGGGCGGGAGCTGGAGCTCCCGCCCACCTTTTGCTATGTGAGTGCGTTGAGTGCGGTTCCGCGCACGCTCTTAGAGCTCTTAGAGGTAGTGAGCGTAGCCTTCGAGGACGATGTCGAGTGCAGCGCTCGGGGAATGGTGGCGCTGCACCCATGCGTGGGTGTCGGCCGGGGTGGGGTTCTCAAGCGCGTCGCGCGTCAGGCGGGCTAGTGTCGCGACGTCGGCCGGGTCCACCGCCGTTCCGCCGAGTACGGGAGGGGAGAGGAGCGACGGGGCCGAGCCATCGTACCAGTCGGGATTGAGCGCCATGACGAGCGGGACGTTGAGGTCGAGGGAGTCGAGCTCGGAGGCGCCCATGATCCCGCTCTGTTGGCCGATCGCCAGCCTCGCCCCCGCAATCGTGGCGAGGTAGTCCGGGTAGGCCTGCTTCGGGATGAGCTCCACGCCCGCCGCGCGCGCTTGGCCAGAGTTTGGACCCCAGTCAATGCCCACGATCGCCGTTGAGTCGCCGAGTTCGCGGCGCAGCTCGCGGGCGAAGTCGATCTGATTCTGTCCGCCCTTAACGTCCTCCCAACGGGAGGCGAAGAACACGTAGTCGCGCCCGGCTAAGCCTGGTGCGGGCGTGCCCAGTGGCGTGGTGCTCGCCGCGACAGGAACGGGGACGAGGATCGCGTCCGCGCGGTGAGGCACCACATGCGCGCGGAGGTCGGGGGTCGAGTAGTAGACCACCGCCGCGCCGTCGATCGCGGCGAGGATGCGCGCGCGGTAGGCGGGCTTGTACTGCTGGGTACGGATGTCGGTGCCGTGCAGGTGGAGCGCGTAGGTGCGCAGCGCCCACTTCACGTGCGGCAGCGCGAGGGCGGAGTGCAGATGGATCAGCGGGTAGCGGGCCCGGGTGGCCGCGAAGCGGACCTCCCAGGCCAGGCCGCGTGCGGCCCGGTGAGCCTTCGTCGCAAGCGGGCTGGAGTGGACGGGTGTGCGCGCCCACTGGATCACCTTCCAGTCGTATCCGCGGTCGCGGGCCTTGCGGGCGAGGACGGTCGCGGTGAAGGCCGGGTCACCAAGGTGAAGCATTTTCTGCCACGTTGTAGTCATGGCTGTAGCCTAACCTGTCCGGCTGGCATGCCGGGCGAAGGCGGTGAGGAAATCAGATCCGGCCACACGTGTCTTTCGTGTTTGCGCCATCGTCTCAGCTGGTGCGATAAGATCGCCATCAACGGTGGACTGAGAGGACCGGTTGATCATATGGCGCGAGCTTTGGTTATGCTGACGGACAGTTTCCCCTTTAACGTAGGGGAGGAGTTCCTTGAGCAGGAAATTGATATCGTGTGCGAACAGTTCGACAAGGTGCTCATCATCCCCATGCGCACGCGTTCCGCCGACGCCAAGCAGACCCGGACCTTACCGCCCAACGCGGTGGCGGTGGCGCCAGATCCATCCGTTTCGCTACCGTGGTGGGTCACAACTGTGCTGAGGGTTCCGCAGGTGCTCATGCGGGCGCCGTCGTTATACGAGAACTGCCCGCTTACGGATCGCACCCGAGCGCTGATCGACGCCCGATTCTCGGCTAACGCCGTCGACCTGTTTAATCAGGTGCGCAAGATCATTTCCAAGGAGGTTCTCTCCCAGTTCGATTCCGTCGTCTTCTACGCCTACTGGCTGCACACCCCCGCGGCGGTGGGTGCGCTCATGCGCAAGTACCTCATGGCAGAGAGCCGCAGGGGCGTCGTCGTGAGCCGGGCACACGCCTACGACGTCGACGAGAAGGACTCGCGCTACGGCTACATTCCGGCGCGGCGCTTCCTCCTCGACGAACTGGATCACATTTATCCCATCAGCGACTACGCGGCGAGGTTCCTCACGAACCACGGGGAACGCAGGCCCGGACAGATCCAAGTCCGCCGACTCGGCGTGCCCGAGGTTCCGCTCGTCCACCGGACGCGCTCTCAGACCGTCTCCATTCTCTCCTGCTCGCACATGGCGCCCTACAAGCGGATCGACCTGATGACGGAGACGATCGGTGAACTCGAAAGGCGAGGATGGAACGTGCGCTGGCAACATATCGGGGAGTCCAATCCCGATCGCCTCGCCCATGCCAGGGAGCTCGCGGATCGGCTCTGTCCCCATTCGACGGTCGAGTTCCTCGGGCACCGGCCCAACGCGGAAGCGCGCCAGCGTTACGCCGACCCGTCCATTACGTTGTTTCTCAATACGTCGGACGGTGAGGGCGTGCCCGTCACGGTGATGGATGCGCTGGCCGCCGGCTTGCCCGTGGTGGCGACGTCGGCCGGCGGGACGGCCGAGGTCGTTCACGACGGCGTCAACGGCGTTATCGTTCCCGTCGAGACGAACGCCGCCGAGATCGCCGACGCGATCGAGAAGGTGGCGCGCGCTGACGACGCGGCCTATCAGCGAATGTGCGAGGCGGCGCGTCAGACCTGGTCGGAGATGTCGAACGCGCGTAAGCAATACGAGGACTTCGCCCGGCACCTGGCGGAGCTGTCACACGAGGCGGCACGCCGCGGCACATCGGCGTGAGGCCGCCGTGTCGGCGTCGCCACAGAAATAAGCGAAACGTGCCGGTGCCGGTAGGATCAAACCCATGTGTGCTGTAATCATCGCCGACGCCGAGAATTGGCTGCCCCTCGAGGGCCCCGCAGGCACCCTGTACTGGCGCGCCTCGCTTCGCGGCCAGGAACCCATCGGTATCCCGGACGGTGGCGAGCGCCTGGAAGAGTGGATCCGCCGTCAGGTAGGCAACTGGGCAGCGGCCTTCGTGACGGAGGATACGGCCTACCTCATGACGGATCAGGCGCGTTCCTTC
The DNA here is from genome assembly GCF_001808405.1 of Trueperella sp. HMSC08B05. Lineage (NCBI taxonomy): Bacteria > Bacillati > Actinomycetota > Actinomycetes > Actinomycetales > Actinomycetaceae > Trueperella > Trueperella sp. HMSC08B05. Next base: position 11,267 of record NZ_KV793269.1, read on the forward strand.
CCCATTCACATCGCCTTGGGGTCGCCGACCGTGGTGTCATCCTCCATCGAAGCCATGCGCGCTCACATCCCATTCGTCCGTAACGAGCACGCGGCACAGGAGTTCCTCCACAGCGGGTACGTCCTCGGCGCCGACATGTTGGTCGACGGGGTGACGTCGCTACCGACGAGCACGCTGGCCGTGGTTCGTGGTGGGACGATCAGCCAGAAACAGTACGTCAACTTTTACCCCGAGCATTCGGCCGATTCTTCCTCCTTTTGGCGGGCGGTGAAAGAGGAACTTCTGCGCACGTATGCGGGTCTGCTTGCTCGCGCCGATGGCAGGCAGCTCCTCATCCCGCTTTCTGGCGGGATTGACTCGCGCCTGCAGCTGGCGATTCTTCGTGAACTCGACGCCCCGAACGTCCTCAACTTCACGTATGGGAAGGCCGGCTCCGCCGAGGCCGGCATTTCGCGGCGATCGGCGGACCTCGCGGGCTTCGACTGGATCTTTGTGGAGCAGGACGGCGAGCGTGTCGCCCAGGCCTGGAACAGTCCCGCCAACAACGGGTTTCTCCGCCGCGCCTGGGAAGGCAACGCCCTTCCGCACATCCAGGACTGGTATGCGCTCCGCAAGCTTCGCCAGCTGGACCAGGTTGAGGCAGACGCGATCGTGCTACCTGGGCACACGGTGGTGGGCAATCAACACCACGCTGAGCTCCTCCAGCCGGGTACCTCCGTCACGAAGGCCCAGCTTGCCCGCGCCGTCGCGGAGACCCATCTCTCCCTGAGACGCCGCCCGGATCGAGCCGTGGCGCGGGCCTACACCGCGGAGAAGATCTCGAGCTTCATCGATGCGCACTGGGGCGATGGGGATGCGCAGCGCCGCTCTGATCTGATGCACCATTTCAATCTGGATAACCGGCAGGCCAAGTACATCTCGAATTCCGTGCGAGCGTACGAGCATTTCGGCTTCGACTGGGCTATGCCCATGTACGAGCGGTCTTTCCATGAGCTGTGGCTATCCGGGCCCTTTGGTGTTTATAGCCCGGATCGCGCCGAGTATCGTGAGTTTACCAACGCCTGGTTCGCAAAGACCACGGGCGAGGAGCTCGAGTATTTTCATGTTGCCACGGCACCCAGAGTGTCGCGAGGGCGGGCCGAGCTCCTGGCGATCGCCAAGAAACTGAAGCTGGTTGAGAAGGTGAATCGTCTGAAATCCGTCAAAACCCAGCTCAATCACCCGATGGGCTTTGAGGGATTTGCTCGAGGCACCTCCACGGGGATGCTCGCTTGGAAACTCTTGCGAGGCGAGACCCTCATGGGCGTTTTCGCCGAGGAGTTCCTGAGCAATACATGGGTGCCGGAACAGGATGTGGTTCCCGACTCGCGGGGAGGGACGCAGTGAGGGCATGGCGGTGGGCGACCAATCAGCTAGAGCACCGGCCCGTGTTCAAAAACGTTCTCGTCCTGTTGACGGGGTCCACTCTCGCTCAACTCATCGCGATCCTCATCTCGCTGTTGACGGCCCGCATCTTCTCCCCGGAAGACTTTGGCGCCTTCGCGATCTACGGCTCGATCACCGGCGTCGTGACCGCTATAGCCAGCCTGCGCTACGACATGACGATCGTGCTTCCGGACTCGGATGAGGAAGCGCGGGTAGTTGGCAAGCTCGCGACTCGGATCAACGTCATCATCTCGGTCGCGTTCGCGCTGGCAGCTGTATTCCTGCGCAACTGGGTGTTCGACCTCTGGGGAAACCGGGTCGTGGCCGACTGGTTGCCCGTTGGCGGGCTCAGCATCTTCCTCGTCGCTCAGGTTACCATCCTGCAGTATTGGCACAACCGGACGCGTAACTACAAGGCCATCTCCATCAACCGGGTCGAGCAGACCGTGGGCTCCGCGGGCGGACAGCTCGGCTTCGGGGTAGCGGGGATGGTATCGATGCAGGGCCTCCTGTTTGGAACGCTCGTGGGGCAGGCCTGGGCCTTCTTCCGGCTGAACGCGAAAGCGAAGGATTTCCGCCAGCCCGTGGGGGAGGACGCCCCCTCGCTGGCGTACGTGGCGAAGAAGTATAAAAAGATGCCACTGCTGAACCTGCCTAACGCGCTTGTTGACGCGGTGCGGGTCAACGGCATTCAGATGCTCGTGGGGCTCGTGGCCGTGAGCGGGTTGGGCCAGTTCAACCTTGCGTGGCGGACTCTGCAGGTTCCCATCGGGCTCATCAACGGAGCCATCTCCCAGGTCTTCTACCGGGAACTTGCAGCGATCAAACCGGGAGGAATGAGGCTTCTGGTGGGGAGGACCACATTGCGCTCGGCCGTGTTCGGAATCCCTCCCTTCATCGCGCTGTACATCGTCTCGCCGTGGCTGTTCACCTTTGTCTTCGGTCCGCAGTGGGACCAAGCGGGCGATTTCGCGCGGGCTCTCACCCCTTGGCTGGCGCTTCAGCTCATTACCTCGCCGATCTCGACCGTATTCGTGGTCACCTCGAAGCAACAATGGCTTCTCGCCTTCTCCGTGGTCTTCGCCGCCGCGCCCCTGGCACTCCTGGCGATCAACCCGTTTGGGCTCCTCGGAACGATCGCCGCGATGAGCTGGATGATGGCGGGATTGCTGGGATTCATGATTGTGATGGCGCTATGGGCGGCACGCGATTTTGACCGGACTGCGGACAGCTCCGAGGCGTGAGGGCAACCCAGCGCTTCCCTTCCCCGGGCGGCCAGCTAGGCAGCTTCGCGCGCACGGGTCAGCCACGCGGGAGGCTAGCTAATCTCACACCGCGTACAGCGGCGACATGATTGAGGACGGCTACCTCGTGGAGCAGACTAAAACAAGCAAAGCACGAACAGAGATGGAGAAACTGTGGGGTATCTGGGCACCTGGGCTGGCTACGCTGGCCTTTTTCTGGCGCTGATGGCGGTTGTTTTTCTACCCGGTTACATCGCTCTCCGCTTCCTCCGCTTCCCGCGCTTCGGCTCGTTTGCCCTGGCGCCGGCCTGGACGATGGCGATCGTCGGCATTGGCGCAATTGTCCTCAACGACGGTGACGTGGGCTGGAATCGCGCAAGTTTCGCGCTCCTGTCTGTGCTGGTGATCTTGATATGTGCGATCGTGCGACGTCACGTATCCGCGGTGTTTGGTGCGGATAGAGCTCCCTATGGCGCATATCCGCGAAAGACCATGGCGGTGGCCATCGGCCTCCCGGTGGCGGTGTTGCTGGTCATGCTGGCCCCGATCCTGATCCTCATGGATCCCACGGTTCCCAGCTGGAGCCCGGATCCGATGTTCCACTACAACGGTGTGAACGCCGTGTTGCTCAGAGAGAACGCCTCCATGTTCGGTGCGATGGACACGAACCACGGCATCCGGGTTGCGGGTACCGTCTACCCCTCCGTGTGGCACGGGATCGTCTCCCTTGTGGCCGCGACTGGAACAATTGTGCCTGCCTCGCACGTCCTGGCCTTCGTGGTGATTCCGATCATCTGGGTGGTCGGCATGAGTTATCTCGCAACCAAGGCACTTCCGTACCACCCAATCGCCGCGATGCTCGTGCCAGTCATGTTGCTCGCTTTCCCCATATTTCCGGGATACCTTACCGTGGTTAACGGCTTGTGGCCGAATTCCCTGGCGCTTGCCGCCACCCCGGCCGTGATGGGTGCGGTGGTCGCGGCGTATCACCGTTACCGTTGGGGAGGAAGGCAGAATGCCAAGGAGATCCTCCTCCTCTCGGTAGCTGTGGTGGCCGTCGGAGTTGTCGGCGTGGCGGCGGCGCACCCCTCGACCGCCTTCACCCTCGGCTGGATAGCGATCCCGGCAGTCATCATGGTTGTCGTGCATGCCATGCGTGATCGGCTAAACGCTATGCAGGGCCGCAAGGGAATCTTGCTCACCGTCCTGGTGGTCCTGGCGATGGTAGCCGCTCTCGCCCTCGCGCTCAGTTCGTCAATCGTGCGTGACTATCTCGGCCGGAGTATGCCGCGTGGCTGGGACGATGTTTCGGCGCGGCTCGTGTCAGCGCTCGCCGTCTGGCCCGTCGGCAGGAATCCCATCGTGCTAGCCGGTGCGAGCATCGTCATGGTATCCGCAATTGTGATAGGGCTGCGTGTAGTGATCCGCCGACGCCACCTCTATTGGATCGCCCTAGCATGGGTGATGCAAACGCTCCTGATCCTCGGCGCGTTCTTCCCCCTCGGCCCGCTCACTTCGGTGGCCGGCCTGTGGTATCACAATGCCTACCGGCTCTTCGCCGTCCAGGTGATCTTCCTGGCACTCATCCTTGCGCTTGCCGCCTCCGAGGTGATCGGCTGGCTTTCCAGGTTCGCAACCAAGGGTGCCCCGGCGCGCTCGATGAGCGCTCAGACGGACGTGATCGCTCGGCGTCCCGCGTTTGTCGGTGGCATGGCGGCCGCTCTGATCGTCGTTCTGTTCTGCGCGTCGTTTGTGTACAACAAGCCCACGGTGTACGCGCAAGCCAAACCGAAATTCGGTGCGGATCAGATTCTCAAATCACGTGCCGAGCTGGACTTCATCGCTCACTTGGATGACTACATTCCGAAGCGCTCCATCGTGGTGGGCGATCCGACCTCGGGCATCGCCTATGCGCCGGCGTTCGGGCCGATCGATTCAGTCTTCTCCTCGATCGTCGTTCGCAACGTTGACGTCGAGGGCAAGATCCTAGCCAATGGTTTGAGGAGTATCGAGTACGACCCCCGGGTCTGCCAGGTGCTGAACGCCTACGGCATCAACTACTACTATGAGGACGCTCCCATTACATACCAGGGCATCAACGGTGCTGAATCAGTGCCCGGCCTGCACTCGGTGGACACGTCCAACGGCTATTTCCACCTGGTGGCGGAGGTCGACGGAGCTCGATTGTGGCAGATCACCGGCTGCCCTGGGCGAGCCGAGGCTCCGAACTGGTGGAATGTCCGAGACCGGAGGCTATCCGTGATTCAGCCTCCGTTGGATTCCGTGCGCTAGAGCGCATAAGAATGGGTCCGCGTTGCCACGGCAACGCGGACCCAGCCGATGTGCGGCCTGCCTAGCGGACCCGATCCTGGAGCAACCCGACGACGCGGTCTGCTGCATGCCCGTCGCCGTACGGCGTGGCGTCCGTGTCTGCCGGTCGAGGGCGCGAGGCCGCCTCGATGAGGGCATCGCCCGGCTCGACCAGCACGTTCCAGCCGAGCTGAACCGTCTCTACCCATTCGGTCTCGGTGCGAACCGTGGTACACGGGGTACGCAGGAGGAATGCCTCCTTCTGCAGACCGCCCGAATCGGTGATCACGCCGCGGGCGTGGCGCACCGTGGCGAGCAACTGGCTGTAGGGCACCGGCGGGTGGGTCACGAGATTGCCGCCGCCAAGGGTAAGGCCGTGCTCGGCGCACTTGGCGACAAGGCGCGGGTGGGCGAGGATCACGACGGTGTGATCGACCTGCTCGAGCGAGGAGAGCACGGCGGCGAGGCGCTCGCCGCCGTCGGTGTTCTCCGCCCGGTGGATGGTCGCAATGGAGAAGGTTCCGTTCTCCAGCCCCAGCTCTGCGGCGATCGGGGAGTAGGTCTCGTCGAGTTGGGCCACCTCGGTGAGAAGGACGTCGGTCATGACGTCGCCGACCACCACGGTGCGCTCGGCGAGGCCCTCGTGGGCGAGGTGCTCGGCGGCCACCTGGGTGGGAGCGAGCAGGAGGTCCGCGGCGTGGTCGGTGAGCACCCGGTTGTGCTCCTCGGGCATGAGCCTATTGAAGGAGCGCAGGCCGGCCTCTAGGTGGGCGATGGGAAAGTGAAGCTTGACAGCGGAGACGGCGGCGGCAAGCGTCGAGTTCGTGTCACCGTAGACGAGAACCCAGTCGGGCTTGTAATCCAACAACACACCGTCGAGCTTTTCGAGCATTTTGCCGGTCTGCTCGCCGTGGCTGCCCGAGCCGACGCCGAGGTGGACGTCGGGGGCCGGGATGCCGAGCTCGTCGAAGAACACATCCGAGAGCATCGGGTCGTAGTGCTGGCCGGTGTGGACGATGATATGCTCGACGCCTGCGCGCTCACACGCGTGCGCGATGGGGGCAAGCTTGACAAACTGCGGGCGTGCGCCCACGACGCTAAGGATCTTCATGTGAGTCATTTTAGAGGATGGAATGAGGGGACATAGATTCTTTGAGGTGGGTGTCAATCATAGTCCTTGCCTCCCCCACGCCCCGGCAATCGATATTAGGATGTGGTGCTATGACAAGGTGTGTCATTGTTTCCCGTATCTACGTGCCCGAGCCGGCCGCTGCGAGCTTCCGCCTGCGCGCCCTCGCCCGGGCGATAGCCGAGGACGGCGGTAAGACGCTGGTTATCACCAGCGACATCCCCAACGCTCTGACCGAGACGGGCAACGAGCCGGGGATCCGGGTCAGCCGGCGCCGCGTGCTCCGTGACTCGGAGGGGTATGTGCGCGGCTACCTGCCCTACATGAGCTTTGACCTGCCGGCCTTCGTGCGCCTGCTCGCCGTGCCGCGCCCCGACGTCGTGATCTGCGAGCCGCCGCCCACCACCGGTTTCTTCACGCGGATCGCCTGCACGATCCGTCGCGTCCCCTATGTCTACTACGTGCCGGACATCTGGGCGGACGCGGCACAGACCTCCGCGCCCGCGCCGGTGGTCAAGGTGTTGCGCTGGGTGGAGAACTGGGCTATCGGGGGAGCGGCGCATGTCGTCACCGTCTCCGACGCGGTGGCCGCCCGCCTCGGCGAGCTCGGCCACACGCACGTGACTGTGGCCACCAACGGGATTGACACCGACGTGTTCACGATGGAAGGCCCCACGCCTGCCGACGCCGAGGGGCCGTACTTCGTGTACGCGGGGACGGCCTCTGAGTGGCAGGGGGCGGAAATCTTCGCCCAGGCCATGCGCAAGGTTCACGCCCAGCGCCCGGATGCGAAGCTCGTGTACCTCGGCCAAGGCAGTTCGGCCGAGGCGATCGACGCGATCGCGCGCGAGCTACCCACGGGTGTCATCACCCAGCTGGGCCGGGTGGATGCGCAGGAGGCGGCCGCCTGGCAGCGCGGTGCGGTCAGCGCGCTGGTGTCGATCAAGCCGGGACTCGGCTACGACTTCGCAATGCCGACCAAGGTCTACTCGGCCCTGGCGGTGGGCACCCCCGTTGTCTACTGTGGCCCTGGCCCGTTGCGCGAGCCGATCGTCAGCGAGCGCCTGGGGGCGGTGGTTGCCTACGACGTCGATGAGGTCGCCTCGGCCATGCTGGCCGCGCTTGAGAAGCCTCGGGGCGATGAGGATCGCCGGCGCCGAAGGGCGTGGGTGGTCGAGTCCCACTCGCTGCGGCAGACGGGCCGCACGGCCCTGGAGGGCGTCAAGCGGGCTCTGAGCCCCCGAGCAACTCGCCAATAATCGAGTCGATCGTACGCGACTCGTTCTCGAAGGAGAGCTCGCGCGCGCAGGCTGTCGAGGCCCGCTTCCACTGCTCCACCTGCTCTCGCGTCAGGCTCTGGATGGCATTCACGATCGTGTCGTGCTCGAAGTCCTCGGTCACCAGGCCGAGCCCGTAGCGTTCCACGAGCCGCGCCATCTCCACGGTGGGTCCGACGGCCACGGCGAGCCGAGCCTGGATGAAGTCGAAGATCTTGTTGGGCAACGTCAGGCGGGCGTTTGTGTTGAACGGTGGGATCCAGAAGATGCCCACGTCGTAGGCGTTGAGCGTGGCGGGCAGCTCGTCCGGCTTGACCGGGCCGTGGAAGGTGATGCGCGGGTTATCGCCGGCGATCTCCTTAAGCTTGCGCAGGTAGGCGCCGCCGTCGTTCGCCGGGATGAGGTAGAGATCAAGCGTGACCTTATCGCCCGCGTCCACGGCCCCGGCGATCATCGCCTCGATGTTGCGCCCGAACACGGCGCCGCCGGAGTGGACCAGCCGGATGACCCCGTCCTCGCGCATGGGGCTGGGCTCGAGGTCAGCGAACGGTGCCATGTTGCGCACGAGCCTGGGAGTAACCCCGTAGCGCTCGCGGTAGAGCGAGGCGATCTCCTCACCCACCGTGGACTGGGCGGCGGTCTGCGGAAGATATGTCTTGCAAGCGTAGTCCATGAACGGCGCCACGAGCAGGCGCCAGGAGGTGACGTGCGTACGCTCCTCGGGCGCCCACTCGTGCAGGTCGGCCCATACGGGTGCCTGCCCGCGCACGGCGAACGCGAGCGGCAGGGCCCGGGCGTCGTTGGCGATCACCAGGTCAAAGGTGCGATCCCCGATGAGCGCGAGGGCCGCACGGGTGCCGGGTGCATCCAACTCCACGGACTTGTGCATGCGCAGTGCGAGCTTGAGCACGCCGAGCGGGGTCTGCGGCAGAGAGACGGCCTTGTCCGGCAGCTGAAGATGCTCATCCGAACCCGCGGGCTTGGGGCCGTAACCCACAGTGGTCACGTGGCCGTGCTTAGCCACCACAGAAATTTCCCGGAGCACGCGTGCGTCCGAGGCGATCTTGGAAAAAGAGATGACGAGGATCCGTGGAGTCATGGGTTAAGCATAGCGCGGGGCTCCGCTAGTCTTGACCCGAAGGAGGAACCGCGTGGGCATGATCATCGACTATCTGGGCCTGATGGCGTACGCCGCCGGCATCGCCGCCGCCTGCTATCTTCCCGGCTTCGTTACCGCACGCGCCGGGGGCGCCTCGCGCGCCGTCGCGCTCGTCCTTGCCCCCGCGCTCAGCTTCGCTGCCGTGGGGCTCGGAGGAATCGCGGCGCATGCTGCCGGCATCCGCTGGGGGTGGCCCGTCTTCCTGGGCGCCGCCGCGTTCCTCGCCGGTGTCTGCGCGCTCGGCCGGCGCGGCATGGCGCCCGTCAACGCCGCGTGGGAGTCCCTGAGGGACCGGGCCGTGGATCGCCCGCGCCGCCTGGCCCTCGTCCTCGCTGCCCTTTTCCTCATCGCCCCCATCCTGGCGCTCATCGACCCGAACGTCCCCAGCTCACAGGCCGACCCCATGTTCCACTACAACGGGGTGAACGCGATCGTCCACACGGGCGACGCCTCCGCCCTGTCCGCGATGGGCTGGAACTACGGCGTGAGTGCCGCGCCCGCCACCTACCCCGTGGTCTGGCACGCGCTCCTCGCCCTCTTCGGCAACTCCCACATCCTGCTTGCCTCGCATGCCTTCGCCTACGTCGTGATTCCGATCGTCTGGCTTGTGGGCATGGATGCCTTCGTGCGCGCCGCACTCCCCGGCCGCCCGCGCGCTGGGGTGGCCGCACCGATCGTCGGGGCGATCCTGCCCTACTTCCCGAACTTCATGACAGTCGCGCGCGGCTTTTGGCCCAACGCCATCGCCGTGGCCGTCATCCCCGCCATCTACGCCGTGGGGATCCTTGCCGTGCGTTCCCTGCCGATGCGGGCCCGCGACGCCGTTGCCCCGGTCACGCTGATTGTCGTTGCCGGCGTCGGGATGGGGCTCGCCCACCCGGGCGCCGTGTTCGCCGCCCTGTGGCCGCTCGTCCCCATCGCGGGCGCGCTCATCGTGGTGGGTACAGTACGCGGGATGCGGGAGCGCTCGCGGATCTGGGCGGTGCTCGCGGTGCTCAGCGCCGCCGTTCTCCTGGTGGGCGGACTGCTCAGCCTCCACCCGCGCGTGCAACTCTTCCTCGCCCGCCCGCACCCGCGCTCCTGGAACACAGCCGAACGCCTTAATACCTTGCGTGAGCAGCTCGCGGACGTGCCCGTGGCGCTGGTCGTGGCCGGCGTGATCGGCGTCGTTATTGCGGTAGCGGCCGTGGTGTTCGTGGCGCGATCGGCGTGGCGGGTGAGCGAGGGGCGCTGGCTCTTGGTGGCGTGGCTGGCGCAGTGGCTCATCGTGTTCGGCGCCTACGTGGACGGTAATGTGTTCTCGGACATCGCCGGCATCTGGTACCACGACCCGAAGCGGGCCATGGCCATCCAGACGATCTTCACGGCCCCGCTCATTGCCCTCGCACTCGAGCAGTGGGTGCGAGGCTGGAGGTTTGGCGTCGTCGTGCTCGCCTCCTTCCTGATTGGTGGCGGTCTGAGGGCTAGCCTCTATGCCGATGCCCGTCCGCCGATCGGTCACGATAAGATCATCGACTCGCGCGCCGAGATCGAGCTACTGTCCTCGCTCGACAAGCTCGTGCCCCCGGACTCGGTCATCCTGGGCGACCCAACTACCGGCATCGGTTACGGACCGGCGTACTCGCGGATCGGCGTCGTCTTCCCGCAGGTCAACTACCGCGCGAAAGATCCCGACGCCGACTACCTGCGCCAGAACTTTGCCAGCCTCGACCCGAAGGTGTGCGAGATCCTGCACACCTACGGAATCGGGTACTACTACTCCGATGCCCCGCTCCTCTTCCAGAAGAAGGACCGGGCGCAGACCTGGCCAGGACTCTACGGCGCCACAAACGGACTGGAAGAAATCGCCAGCACAGGCGGGGGAACCCTGTGGAAGATTACCGGGTGTGGGCCGATCCAGCCCACGAACTGGTGGGCGAATCCTCATCGCCTGGCGGCTGCGCATCCGGCGACCACCGATTAGCGCCGAATCCCCCGGAAGGCGACGGCTTTAATGCTAGTGTTGATCGGGCAATGTGGCGGCACATGCCCGCGGAAATGACGTGAGGAATCGTGTGATGAAAGAACTGATGGTCTACCACGCTCCCTACCCGATGGACTGGAACGCCTCAAGCGCTTCGCGCGTCCGGCCCGCCCGCATGCTTCAGGCGTTCCGCGAGAACTACGACGTCCATGAGATTGTCGGCAACCCCAACGAGCGCCGGCGCGCTTTTTCCGAGCTGAAGAAACGGGTGAGGGCGGGCCAGAAGGTGGCCTTCGCATACTCCGAGTCCTCCACGTCCCCCAACTGCCTGGCCACGTCGGTCAAGAAGGGAGTCGATCCCCTGATCGAGCCGCGCATCTTCGCCTACTTCAAGCGCCACGGTATCCCCTTCGGCCAGTTCTACCGTGACGTGTACTGGATGTTCCCCGACCAGCTCACCACGGTGGCGCCGCTACGAAAGTTCATCATGCGGATCCTGTACCGTTTCGACCTGGCGCTCATGGACAAGACGGGCGCCCACCTGTTTGTCCCGACCGCGAAGATGGGGACGCTGTTGCCTGCGTTTTCCGGGCGGTGTACGCCGCTTCCCCCCGGGACGACGCCGGTCGACTCCGCCCATCCCGACCAGCTGTCTCTGTTCTACGTGGGGGGAATCGGCCCGCATTACCGGATGGAGGAGCTGTTCAAGGCGGTCAAACGGGTGCCCGAGGTGCGGCTGACGGCGTGCTTCCCGAAGGCCGGATGGGACTCGGTCAAGGCAGACTACTGGCAATACATGGGCGACAACATCCGGATCGTTCATGCCTCCAACAAAGAGATGCCAGCCTTCTACGATGAGACCTCGGCGGCGCTACTGTTCGTTGAGCCGAGCGAATACCGGGAGTTCGCTGCGCCGATGAAGTTCTATGAGGCGCTGTCCTTCGGCAAGCCCGTTATCACCACGAAGCACACGCACGCGGGCCGCGAGTGCGAACGTCTGGGTGTGGGCGTGGCTCTTGACTACGACGCCGATGCGCTAGAGGCGCTGCTACGCTCCTGGCTCGCCCACCCCGACCAGCTTGCCGCTCTGCAGGCCCGCGCCCGCGAGGTGCGCAATACCGAGCGGTGGCTGGATCGCACGTCCGAGGTCGCCAGGGTCCTGCGCTGAGCGCCGGCGTTCGCGCTGGCCAATTAGCGCATCTCACTTGCCAGCGATGCGCAGATAGCGGCGCCACCTGGCCAGGTGCAGTAGTCTTATATCAGCCAAATAAGGAGTGAATTATGCGTATTGCTGTTATCGCGATGGGCAAGATCGGCCTGCCGCTCGCCGTCCAGTTCGCCGACATGGGCCACGAGGTCATTGGTGTGGACGTGAACGAGGAGACCGTGCGCCTCATCAACGAGGCCACCGAGCCGTTCCCGGGCGAGGCCCACCTGCAGGAGAAGCTCTCCGAGCTGGTTCCGGCCGGCAAGCTCCGCGCAACCACCAACTACGCCGAGGCGATCCCGGATGCTGAGGCAATCGTGCTTGTGGTGCCACTCTTCGTCAACGATGCCACGTGGGAGCCGGACTTCGGCTGGATGGACGCGGCCACGAAATCCCTGGCTGAGCACCTCACCCCGAACACCCTTATTTCGTACGAGACCACCCTGCCGGTCGGTACCACGCGTGGCCGCTGGAAGCCCATGATCGAAGAGATCTCGGGCCTGACCGAGGGCAAGGATTTCCACCTCGTCTTCTCCCCGGAGCGCGTGCTCACCGGCCGCGTGTTCGAAGACCTGCGCCGCTACCCGAAGCTGGTGGGTGGCCTGAGCGAGGCCGGCACCAAGGCGGCGATCGAGTTCTACGAGTCCGTGCTCACCTTCGACGACCGCCCGGACCTGCCGCGCGAGAACGGCGTGTGGGACATGGGCTCGGCCGAGGCCGCCGAGATGGCCAAGCTGGCCGAGACCACCTACCGCGACGTCAACATCGGCCTGGCTAACCAGTTCGCCGTCTACGCCGACTCGGTGGGCATCGACGTCCAGCGGGTGATCGACGCCTGTAACTCCCAGCCCTACTCTCACATCCACCGCCCGGGCATCGCGGTGGGCGGGCACTGCATCCCGGTCTACCCGCGCCTGTACCTGTCCACGGACCCGGACGCGTCGATCGTGCGCACGGCTCGCCAGTACAACGCTGGCATGCCCGAATACGTGGTGGGCCGAGTCGAGTCCCTGCTCGGCGACCTCAAGGGCCAGAAGGTGGCCGTACTCGGCGCCTCCTACCGAGGTGGCGTGAAGGAGACGGCGTTCTCCGGCATCTTCGCCACCGTCGACGCGCTGCGCGAGCGCGGCGCCGAGGTCACGGTCCACGACCCGATGTTCACCGACGAGGAGCTTGCCACGTTCGGCTGGGACGCCTACCACCTGGGCGAGGAGGTGGCCGCCGTCGTCGTGCAGGCCGACCACGCCCAGTACAAGAGCGTGACTCCTGCCGACTTCCCGGGCATCAAGGTGCTCTTCGATGGCCGCCGCGTGACCGACCCGGCCCTGTGGGTGGGAACCCCGCGCCTGGTGATCGGCGACGCGAACTAGACCGCATAAGCCCGAGGGGCGCCACGCGCGCCCCTCGGGCTTCCCTATAGAGATCCAAGGAACATAACCACGTGACGATTCTTGAGGAAGTGCGAAGCTCAAAGGAGCTGCTTCGCAATCTCACGCTGCGCGAGATCAAGGGCAAGTACAAGCGCACGGCCCTGGGGCAACTGTGGTCGCTCGCCAACCCGATCGCCCTGATGATCGTCTACAGCTTCGTCTTCGCAATCGTCATCCGAGTCAACGTGCCGCCAGGGTCGCCCTCGGGGCTGGACCTGTTCGTCATCTGGCTCCTGTGCGGGCTGCTTCCCTGGACGTTCTTCTCCAACGTGGTTAACGGCGCGATGGACGCCGTGACGGGGAACGAAAACCTCATCAAGAAGGTCTACTTCCCCCGCTGGGTGCTGGTGGTGTCCAACACCTCCGCGGCCCTCTACCAGCATGCCCTCGAGCTGGCGATCTTGGCGATCGCGATCCTCATCCTCGGCTCGAACATCCTCATCTACATCCCGATCGTGGCAGTGACCACGCTCATGTTGGCTTTCTTCGCCACCGGCCTTGGCTTCTTCGCGGCGATAGCGAACGTGTACTTCCGCGACGTGCAACACTTCATGGGGATCCTCTTCCAGCTCGGCTTCTACGCCAGCCCGATCGTCTACCCGGTCACGTACGTGCGCGACGTTTCGGATTCGGTGGGCCCGATCATCGGCCCGATCTCGATCATCGATATCTACAACCTTAACCCGTTCGTGCACTTCGCTGCGATCTTCCGCAACCTGCTCTACGACGGGCGCTGGCCCGACTGGCCGGTGTTCGGCATCATGGCGCTGGCCAGCGCGGTGGTGTTCGTCTGGGGTTGGCACGCGTTTACCAAGCGCCAGGATTACCTTGCGGAGGTGCTGTGAACGCTGTCGAGGTCCGGGACGTCACGAAGTCCTTCAAGATTTACTCCGAGCGCAACAACACGCTCAAGTCCGCCATCATGCGCGGGCGTCGCTCCGTCCACCAGGACTTCCAGGCACTCAAGGGTGTCTCGCTTGACGTGCCGCAGGGTTCCACGTTCGCGCTGGTGGGCGACAACGGTTCGGGCAAGTCCACCTTGCTCAAGTGCATCGCGAAGATCCTCGTGCCCAACTCGGGCACCATCACCCGCAACGGCAAGATCGCGGCCATGCTCGAGGTCGGTTCCGGCTTCCACCCCGAGCTGTCGGGCCGCGACAACATCTACCTCAACGGCTCTATCCTGGGCATGTCCCGCGCCGACATCGACGCCCGCCTGGATGAGATCATCGCCTTCTCCGGCGTGGAGGCCTTCATTGACCAGCCGGTCAAAAACTACTCCTCTGGTATGTACGTGCGCCTGGGCTTCTCCGTGGCAATCCACACCGAGCCGGACATCCTGCTAGTGGACGAGATCCTCGCCGTCGGGGATGCGGCCTTCCAGGAGAAATGCACCAAGAAGTTCGTGGACTTGAAGAATGAGGGCCGCACGGTCGTCGTCGTCTCCCACTCCGTTCCGCAGCTGAAGCAAATGGCGGATCACGCCGCGTGGCTCAAGGAGGGCGTGCTGCAAAAGGTGGGCCCGGCCGAGGACGTGCTGGACGACTACGCCGACTCCACCCGCTTCTTCACCGGCATTGACGATGCGGGGCGCGTGCGTTGGGGAAGCGGCGAGGCGCGCGTGGACCAGGTGGAGGTGCTGCGCGGGGACGGCAGCCCGGTGATGGGTTCGGTGCGCACGGGCGAAGAGCTCATCTTCCGCCTGCACTACACCGCCCACGAGCGCATCGAGCGGCCCGTCTTCGGCTTTTCCCTGTCCTCCAACGACGGCACCTACCTGTGGGGCAACAACACCCGCGACCAGCACTTTGGCATCGACTTCATCGAGGGTCCGGGCACGATCGACCTGCGAGTGCCGAACCTGGTGCTCCAGCCGGGCCTGTACACGATCGACGGTTCGGTGGTGAACACGACTACCGAGCATGTCTACGACTACGTACGCGAGGCGAACGGGATCGCGGTGCGCAACGGCGTGCCCTTCGAGTCGGGTGGGTATGTGATTTTGGATGGGCGCTGGTCGATGCCCGGCCGCGACGAGCAGGACCACTGGGGACGCCCCGGCAAGCCACACTTGGAGGCATGATGCGGATCGCGATCGTCACCCTTGACACCTTCGGCCAGAAGATGGCCGGCCCCGCCATCCGCGTGTGGGAAATGGCGGGTTTGCTGAGCTCCGAGCATGAGGTGGAGGTCTTCACCTTCGGTGCTGTCGAGCGCGAGGGGGAGGGCTTTCGGCTGCGCCGCACGCGCGTGGAGGACTTCCGCGGTGAGCTTGGGCAACCGGACGTGGTCATCATCCAGGGATACCTGGTGCGCACCTTCCCGTGGCTGGCTACCTCCGCCTTCAAGCTGGTGGTGGACCTGTACGATCCGTTCCACATCGAGTCCCTTCAGGTGGAGCGCTTCCACCCGATGGATGAGCGCCAGCGCGCCATCGACCACGCGCTCGGCGAGCTGAACGCACAGGCGCGCGGCGGGGACTTCTTCCTGTGCGCCTCGAACAAGCAACGCGACTTGTGGCTGGGCCACCTCGCCGCGCTGGGCCGCATCAACCCCCTTACCTACGATGATGATCCGCAGCTGCGCCACCTCATCGACGTCGCTTCCTTCGGAATCTCCTCCACACCGCCGGTGCGGACACGGGCGGCGGTACGCGGGGTGATCGACGGGATCGGCGCGGATGACCGGGTGATCGTGTGGGGCGGCGGGGTCTACAACTGGTTCGACCCGCTAACCGTGATCCGCGCGGTGGACGCCGTGCGCGCCGACGTGCCGAACGTCCGCCTGTTGTTCATGGGCGCCAAGCATCCCAACCCCGATGTGCCCGAGATGCAAATGCTGCGCAACGCCCGCGAGCTCGCCGACCGGTTGGGCCTGACCGACACTCACGTCTTCTTCAACGAGGAGTGGGTGGAGTACGCCGACCGGCACAACTACCTTCTCGACGCCGACCTGGCCGTCTCCGCCCACCTTCCGGGCCTGGAAACCGACTTCTCCTTCCGCACTCGCATGCTCGACTACCTGTGGGCCGGGCTGCCTATCGTGACCAGCGAGGGCGACTTCTTCGCCGAGCTCGTGGCCGAGCGCGGGCTCGGGCGCGCGGTGCCCACGCAGGACGCGGACGCGATGGCCCGGGCCTTCCGGGAGTTCCTCACCGACGACGCCGAACGCGCGGCCTGCGCCCGAAACGTCGCGGAGGTGGCGGCGGACTTCACATGGGAGAGGACCCTGGCGGCACTCGCGGCCTACTGCCGCGACCCGTGGGAGGCTGCCGACCGGCCGCTCGGCCGGCGCGGGCAGGGGGAGCAGGGCCCGGGCCCTGGGCGCGGGTACCGGGTGTTGGCGCGCAAGGCGGTGCGCTCGGTGCGCGAGCGCGGCCTGCGTGCCACGGCCGCGCAGGTGCGGCGATACCTCACGCGCAACTAAGTATGCGGTCCAGCGCGGTTAGCCCCAGACGTTGACGTAGGGGTCCTGCCCGATCCACGGCTCCCACTGGGCCATCCAGCCAGCCTCCCTGTCTGTCAGCACGTGCGTGCGCGTGGTGGATTCGCGGTGGATGAGCGAGACCGCGTTGTCCTGGAGGTTGGTCAGGCCGCAGGCGTGGAGCTTGAGGCAGAAGTCGACGTCGTTGTAGTTGAGCGGCAGCTCCTCGGTAAGCCCTCCCACGGCGTGAAAATTCTCCCGCGAGACGAGCAGGCAGGCGCCCGTGACGGCGAGGAAGTGGGCGAGGCCGCTGGCCACGGGGTCGGCGATGTCTTCCGGGCGCAGGCCCATATAGAGGTGGTTGGGCTCGAGGTTGCGCGGGCTGACCACGATCCCGGCGTGCTGGATTGTACCGCCCGGGAACATGAGGCGGGCGCCCACGGCCCCCACATCGCCAAGGGTGGCCAGGCCGAGCAGGGAGTCGAGCCAGCCGGGGGAGGTCGCCTCCACGTCGTCGTTGAGGAGCAGGAGGTGGGTGCCGCTCGCAGCGGCGGCGCCGGCGTTGATGGAAGCGGAGAAGTTGAACTGGCCCGCCACGCGTACCACCTGCACGCCGAAGTCGGCGGCCTGATCGAGCACCGTCTCGGGCATGCGCGGGCCGGCCACCACGATGATCTCTTTGACCTCAGTTGTCTCGCTTAGCGAGCGCAGGCAGCGCAGGAGCGCGGGCTCGATTCCCTCGGGCGTGGTGATCGGGGTGCCGATCGAGGGGATGATGACCGAGACGGAAGCCTGGTCGGTGGGCCCACCCAGGGCGAGGCGGGCGCCGGCGGGGGTGGCACGTTCGGAGGCGCGCACGTAGGCCAGGGCCTCGAGCACGGCGGCGCGGGCGGCCCAGCTGAAAGGCGCGGGCCCCACGCCGGGCGCAAAGACGGCGTCGGTGGCGCTGGTGGCGGGGGCGTCCCAGGAGTCGAGGAAGACGGGGATGTGCTCCAGACCGTCGTCGATGGCGGCGAGTCGCAGCTGGTACCACCACTCGGCGGGATCCACCAGGGCGGCGAGCGTGGCGCGAAGGAGGCCGGCGCGGACCACGATCGAGTCGCCAGCGGAGGCCGCCGCCCACAGCGCGTACCTCTCGGCGCGCGGGCGGGTGAGCGGGTGACCGGCGGCTAGAGTGTCGCCGTAGAACGCGCTCGCCGGGCGCCCGGGGGAGCGAGCCAGCCACACGCTGAGCGCCTCGATGGCGCCCGTGGCGGGGGAGACGCCGGCGGGCAGGAGCCAGACCAGCTCATCCTCGGGGAAGGTCACGTCCTTGGGGCGCGGGGCGCCGTGCTCGCCCGCCTCCGCGCGCACCAGCTCCCACCCGGCCGGCAGCGAGGCAGCCCAGGCGGGGATATCGGTGCTGGCTGGCCCGGCGTGGAGCGCGAGCACCTTCATCGGCGCGCCAGCTTCTTCAGGCCGTGGTAGGCGGCGTAGGGTACTTTCGCCATCGGCTCGGGTAGCTTATCCACGATCGGCTTGACCACCTCGACCGCGGACTTCGGGATGTGCAGCTTCTTCATCTCCAGCTCGGCCACGCGCTGCGTGAGGGCCGCGATCGTGGCGTCGCGCTCGCGGATGTCGGCGTAGGCGCGGGCGAGCTTGGCCTCAAGCTCGGCGTCGATGAGCGCGGAGCTGGCCGCGCGCACCTCGTCTGCCTCCTCGGCCAGGGCCTGGCGCAGCAGGGAATCGTTGTCATCACTCATGGGCACCATCCTACGGTCCGCGCGGGCTGTTAGCATCGGAGCATGAAGATCCTACAGGTCACCGCCCACTACCCGCCCGACTTCGTCTCGGGCGGCGCTCTTGTCCCGCATCGCTTCGCCACTGAGCTGACGAGGCGCGGGCATGAGCTGAGCGTCTTCGCTGGGCGCCTGGGAGCCGAGCCAGGCGAGGTGATCGACGAACGGCAGGGCGAGGTGGCCGTGCGGTGGGTGGGTAACTCCAACGCGCTGGCCTGGTTCGACGCGAAGAACGTGGACAACCGGGCGATGTACGCTCCCTTCGAGGAGTTCCTCGAGCGCCAGCGCCCGGACGTGGTCCACTTCCACTCGATCCAAACGATCGGTGCGGGCGCGCTGAAGATCGCCCACGATCACGGGTGCGCCGTGGTGGTGACCATGCACGATTTTTGGTGGACGTGCGCGCGGCAGTTCCTCGTGGACCGTTCGGGGGAGCCGTGTATCCCGGTGGTGTCGGCGGGGGATTGCCAGTGCGCGGCCGGCCGCACGCACCTAGAGGAGCGTAACGCCTGGCTCGCCCAGCAGCTACGCTTCGCCGACCTCGTCCTCTTCCCCTCGCGCTCGGCGCGCGACCTCATGATAGCCAACGGAGTGCCGATCGAACGTACGGGCGTCAACGAGAACGGGGTGGAAGCCGTCGCGGGAGAGGCCCGGGAGCCGTTCGCGCGGCCCGTGCGGTTCATGTACACCGGCGGGGGCGCCGCCATGAAGGGGGACGAGGTGTTGAGGGAGGCCTGCGCGGGGGCCCGCGTGCCGGAGGGCACCGTGCTCGACCTCTACAACACGCCCGCCGACGGCTTCCCTGAGTGGGCGACCAGCCGGCCCGCCTACGGGCGCGAGGACCTGCCGCGTGTCTTCGCCGAACACGACGTGCTCATCCTGCCCTCGGTCATGCGCGAGTCGCACTCGATCGTCACGCGCGAGGCGCTGAAGGCCGGCATGGCCGTGATCGCCACCGACTCCTTCGGCCCCGAGGAGGCGATCGCGGACGAGGAGAACGGCCGCCTGGTCGCCTCCGGATCGGCTGCCGACCTGCGCGCCGCGCTCGAGGAGCTGGCCGACCCGGCTGTGGCCAGCGCGCTCGCGGGCCGCGGTTCGGCATCCCCGATCCGCACGGTTGACGAGCAGATCGACGAGGTGGAGGGCTACTACGCCCGCCTCCTCGCCCGCCCCACGCCCGATCTCCTGGCCGAGCCGGACGATGCCATCCTGCGCGCCGGCGTGGCGGCCGCAATCCGTGACGTGGTATTCGTGATCGGTATCCAGGGCGCGATGGCCCGCTACCGGGCCCACCTACCCGCCGAGGCCCTCGCCCTACGTGGCATCCGCGCCCGGGTGATGCACTACCGCGACCCGGCGCTCGAAGCGGGCGCGCTTGCCGCCGACGCGGTGGTCCTCTACCGGGTGCCCGCCACCTCGCAGATCCTCGAGCTGATCGAGCACATTCGAGCCGCAGAGCGGCCGATCCCCATCCTGGGAGATGTGGACGACCTCATCTTCGATCCCGGCATCGTGGCCGGCCTCGACAACCTTGCCAGCCTGGATGACGCGGAGCGCGAACTGTGGATCCGCGGCATCCACCGTTACCGCACCACGCTCGACCACTGCGACTACTTCGTCGGCTCCACCCACACCGTCTCGGCCGAGGGGGAGCGCCTGCTCAGCGTGCCCGCCCATCGATTCTCCAACGGCATTGGCCACCTGCTCGGCGTCGTCTCGGAAGAAGCATGCCGTCGCGAGCGCACCCCCGGCCGCCTGCGCATCGGCTTCTTCTCCGGCACGAAGACTCACGACGCCGACTGGGCCTCCGTCGAGGGGGCCGTGGCGCGCGTGCTGGGCGCGCATGATGTGGAGCTGTGGCTCGGCGGGCTGGTCGAGCCAAGCGCGGCGCTCGAGCCGTACGCGGACCGGATCGTGCGTCTGCCGTTCGTTCCCTGGTACGAGCTGCCGGGCTACCTGCGCGACGTCGACATCAACCTCGCCCCGCTCACCGCCGGCTCGATCTTCAACGAGGCCAAGTCCGCCATCAAGTGGCTGGAGGCCGCGCTCGTAGAGACCCCTACGGTCGCCTCGCCCTCCCAGCCCTTCCGGGAGGCGATCGACGACGGCGCCACCGGGCTCCTCGCGTCTGGCGAGGACGAGTGGGTTGCCGCGATCGAGGCCCTACTGGACGAGACCGCGCGGCGGCGGATGGGTCGCAAGGCCAAGCGGGCGGCGTTGCTCAGCCTCTCGCCGGACCTGCAGGGCCGAGCCTACGAGGCGATCCTCGTTGACGCCTGGCGCCACGTGGTCCGCCGCGGCCACAAGGCCGCCTTCCTCTTCCCGCCCGTCTACGACGACGAGCCGCCCGCGGCCGCCGCGGCCGTACTCGAGCGCTACGAGCTTCCAAAAGTCCGTCACCAGCTCATCGACACCGTGCGGATGACCGGGCTCAAGACCGTCCACTCCCTGCGGGTGAACGGGGTGGTCGGCACGGCGGCGAAGGCTGCGAACGTGATGCGGGGGCGACGATGATTGACCACCTGATGGGAGCGGGAATCTTCGCCCTCTTCGTCTTTCTCTTTTATGGCTTCGGCTCTGCCTTGCGTAAGGACGCCTCGACCTTCGCCGAAAACCTTGTGGTCGGATACATCGCGCACAGCTTCCTCATCGCGTTCGCGGTGATCCCCATCCAGATCCTCGAGCTGTCCTTCACCCCGGCGCTCGTGGCGGTGTCGGCGGTAGGTGTGGCGACGGCGTCGTACACGGCGGTGGCGTGGGTGCGCCACGGGCTGGTGGCCACGGCGCTGCCGCTAAGGCGGTGGCTGGCCGAGAACTACTTCCTGTTCGTGCTGGCGGCGGCGCTGTTCGCGATCTACCTGCTGCAGACCGACCTCATCCTCAATAACAACAACACCGACGACGGTTACTACCTGCTTAAAGTTGCGGGGATCGCGCAGGCCGAGGACCCGTTCAACATGATCTACGGGACGGGCTTCGTCAACCTCGCCCCGGGATTCAACCCCTACCACCTGTCCTCGGTGCAGACCGAGATGGGCGTGTACGCCTACCTCACCGGCATCGACCCGGTGGTTTTCATGCGCGCCACGCTCAATACGTTCCACTACCTGTTGGCCGCGGCCTCGATCGCGTGGTTCGCCCGTGAGCTCGGCCGCTCGCTCGGAAAGCCGCCGCGCGAGGGCCTCTACCAGTACGCCGCCTCGATCCTTCTCCTCTTTGCCTTTGAATACCGCACGATCGAGGACTGGCACATCCTCGCCGCTCAGGACCTGTGGCAGTTCAACTCGGCCATGTGGTTCGGCGGGTCGATCGTACGGGTGATGGGCATCCTGTGGATCATCACGCCGTTCCTATCCGCGCGCCGGATCGGCTGGAGGCAGATCGCACAGGTGGCGGTCATCTGCGTGGCGCTCGTCAGTAAGGCGGCCGCTGCACTGCCCGTCATCCTCGTGGCGGGCGTGGGATACCTCGTGGCATACGCCTTCACTAGCACCCGCCGTGCGGCCTTCGGCGGGGTGGTGCTCATCGGCTTTTTCGCGGGCGCGGGCGTGACCCTGGCCGGGGCGCCTGCGACCAACGGCTACGTCAGTGAGGTTTTCATCGCGAACCTCACGAATCCGCTCGTGTGGCTGGCCGCGGCGGCGGTGATCGCCGGCGTAGTGCTTTTCCGTACCCGGGAGTGGTTGCGCGTCGGGATCGTTCTGGTCGTCGTGTTCGTGATGATGGCGGTGCCCGAGGTCAACGACGTGTTCGAGGTCGTGGCGATGAGCGACTTCGTGGCGCTGCGCGCCCAGACCACGGCCTACTACACGCTCCTTATCGCCGGCTTTGTGGCTCTCGTTTTGGCGCTCGCGCGCGTGCGTCGGCAGGCCGTCCTTCAACTGGGGGTCGCAGCGGTGCTCGGGCTTGGTGCCGTGGCCTCCACTGTTCCCGTGTATGGCAATCCGATCGGGACCTACCGCTTTATGGCCGCCAACCCGCACCTCATCCCCAAAGAGACGGCCCAGCTTTCCGAGCGCCTAGAGGACATGGCGGCCGGTGAGCCGCTCGACGTCCTTGCGCCCGAATGGGTGGAGCTCAAGCATCGGCGCCACTATGTGGCCTCGATCCTTCGCGTCTACGCCCCGCATGTCCACTCGCTCTCGGTACTCACACGCTTCGGTACCACGTGGCACTCGGACTACTACCACTGGGACCTTGTTGATCAAAGCGCCTATGACTACTTCATCAGCTCTCCGGGCGACGAGGCCTACGCCAACCTCCAAGCCGTGCTCGACACCTACCCGGTGCAGGTGATCGTCATCCCGGGCGACTCGTTCGAACCCTATGCCGAAAACGCCGGCTTCGAGCTTGTGGACCAGGTGGGGGAGTACCTCATCTACCGACGCTAGCGGGGATTACTCTCGTAGCCGTAGGTGTAGAGCAACCCACCCTTCGTGATCGCGTAGAAGCGGTGCAGGTTGCCTTCGGAGTAGCCGAGCTCGAGCTGGGCCATCGCGTTCCACCGGCTACCTATGCGGGCGCGCTTGCCGTAGCCGCCCTCGGTGATGTCAGCGTAGTAGTAGAGGTTGTTGTCCGCGCCGATGGCGATCGCGTCCGAGTAGCCCGAGCCGCTCCAGTCGCCCACGAACGTGGCGCCCTTGAGGTGAGCGTAGTTGCCCGCCGGGTGGGAGGTCTTGGTGAACGAGCCCGCGCCGTTTGTGGCGTAAATGTAAAGGTCGCCACCCACCTTAAGCCCCACCAGCGCCGGCTTGCCACCCGGGCCCTGCGCGACCCCGAACACGTGGGTGAAGGCCCAGCCGTGGCCGATCTGGCGGCCGGGGTTGACGCCGCCCGTGCCGTTGCCGGGGTAGAAGTACAGCCTCTTGTCGGCGTGGATGCCGAGGATGTCGTTGATCCCATCCCCGTCGAAGTCGATGCCGGTCACCAGGCTCGCCATGTTCTGCCAGCCGTGCCCAATCTGGTGGCCGGGCATGAACTGGTCCTCGCCGCGCCCGGCGTAGAAAAGGAGCCGACCGTCGGCCGTGCGCAAGAGGAGATCGGCCAGAGCGTCGTCGTTGGCGTCTCCCAGCCCCCACACGTCAGTGGCGGGCCAGCCGTGCCCAGACTGGGCAGAGTAGCTGTATGCCGCCGTCGCCGGCACGTCCACGTAGCTCGGAGTATTCGGAGTGCCTGGGGCGGCCTGCTTGTCGGAGATGAGCTTGGCAACCGCGGCGCGGATCTGGCCGAGCTTGGGATAAATGCGGGCTAGGCAGGCGGTGGCAGCGACATCAAGGTGACCGCTGATCGCGTTGATGGAGCGCTTGACGCCCGAGTGGTCGGTGTAGATGAAGGTGCCGAACGGGTCTAAACCGGCGCGGCCGAACTGCCAGGCGAGCACGGTGGCCACCGAATCGAGGGAGACCTGCGTGGGGTCAATCGAGGTGTAGTTGCCCATGACCGAGATGCCCACCGAGCCTGTGTTGGCGGGCGCGGCATGGGCGCCGATCACCATCTGGCCCGCGGCCGAGGCGAGCGAGCCCGTGCGGCCCTCGTAAATGTTGCCGTACTTGTCAATGAGGAAGTTGTAGCCGATGTCGCCCCACTCGCGGCCGAATGCGTGGTAGTTCCAAATCGCCTTGACGATCGCGGGCCCCTGGGCCTCGGTGTACACGTTATTTCCGGCCGTGTGGTGGATGATCGCGCCGCTCAGCTTAACCGTCTCCGGCGGCCACGACGTCTTCTTCGCACCCCACTCCTCACGCGATATCACCTTCGGCGCGGCGATGTCCACCTTCTGCGGCGCCCGCGCCGGGTTGCCGAACGCGGTGGCGGCGGCATTGGTGAACGTGGAGTCCGTGCGCAGGAGCGCCGGCATGAACGCGGCCCCGGTATGGGAGTCGACGTTCGTGGCCGGCTCGAGGTCCGTCTCGGGCTCGGGGGTGACCTCCGGCTCGCTGACGTCGGCCGGCTCCTCCGTGCCGCCCGTGCCCTCGCCGGTATTGAGCGAAAGGCTGAGCGACGTGGTCCGGTTCGCCCCCGCCACACGCACCTGGATACCGCTCGAGCCGGCCGCCATGTAAGGTTCGGTGCTCGGCGTTCCCTCGCCCTCATCCTCGATGTCGAGCGCGTACCACTCGCCCCACTCGCCGTTGGTCAGGGTCCGGATCTCCACCGCCTCGGGTGACGCGCCCTCCCACGTCACACCGGCCACGAGGAAGTCGTTCGTCTCCATCGGCTCCGTCACCAGGTCAAATTCGAGCTCGCCGGGGGCCAGGGCAGCTGGCGCCGCCGTCGCGTCGTCCTGCTCGGGCGCGTCGAGCTCGGGTGCGTCCGTCTTCGGGGCCTCGGCCGGCTTCCCGACGGCGTCCTCGCCCGCCCCGTCATCAGGCGCGGCCTCCTCGCTGGTCGCGGGAGCCGTGGTCTCATCCGTAAGGTCCGGGGCCGAGTCCGGCTCCGGCGTCGTGGGCTCCTCGAGCGCCGGGGCGGCAAGGAGGTCGACGACGTAGCCGGACGGCTCCCCATCCGCGGGGGCCGCGGGAAGCGTGGCCGCGAGAGGGGCAACGAGGAGAGCGCTGAGGGCGAGCGAGAGCGTGGTTTTCATGAGAATCCTTCTGTGCTTGAAAGTCACACGAGTCACAATCTAAACAATATTCACACCCGTCGCAAGGATAAGACGCCCGCGTCACAGGCCGCGATAGACTGGGTGAAAAACCAAGGAGAACTATGCACTGGACAGTCATTGGCGCCGCCGGCATGCTCGGCACCGACCTCACCGAAATCCTCCGCGATCGCGGCTACGAGGTCACAGCCCTCGACCAGCCACAGATCGACATCACCGACCCGGCCTCGGTGGCCGAACTCGGCGCCACCGACGTGATCGTCAACTGCGCCGCCTTCACCGCCGTGGACCCGGCCGAAGAGCACGAGGCCCAGGCCTTCGCCGTCAACGCGGTCGGCCCCCAGCTGCTCGCCCGGCGCGCTCGTGAACTCGGCGCCCGCATCATCCAGATCTCCACCGACTACGTCTTTGCCGGCGACGCCGAGGCCCCCTACGGCGAGTACGCCCCGATCGCACCCAAGTCCGCCTACGGGCGCACCAAGGCCGCCGGCGAATGGGCCGTCCGCGCCGAAACCGGCGACTACCTCCTCGTCCGCACCGCCTGGCTCTACGGTGCCCACGGCGCCTGCTTCCCCAAGACCATGGCGCGCCTGTCCGACACCCACCCGCAGCTGTCCGTGGTCACCGATGAGATCGGCCAACCCACCTGGACCCGCGATCTCGCCGACCTCCTCGTCCGCCTCGTCCAAGCCGGCGCGCCCTCCGGCATCTACCACGGCACCTCCTCTGGCCAGACCAACTGGCACGGCTTCACCAAGGAAATCGTGGCCGCCTACGGCAAGGACCCGGCGATCGTGGGGGAAACCACCGCCGCGGCCTTCAACCGGCCCGCGCCTCGGCCGTCGTATTCCGTACTCGCCCACGACTCACTCGGCGCCATCGGCGTGGCCCCCATCGGGGATTGGAAGGAGCGCTGGGCGCTCGCGGCGCCGGCCGTGCTCGCCGACATCGACTAAGCCCGACGCCGCCCGGCCCCTCCCGGTGCTCCTCGGGGTCCTGGCCCAGTACGTCATCATGCCGCTCATCGCGCTCGCGCTCGTCAAGATCCTCAACCTGCCCGAGGCGGTGGCCGTGGGCATCATCCTCGTGGGCTCGGCGCCGGGTGGCACGTCGTCGAACGTCATCTCCTACCTGGCCAAGGCCGACGTCGCCCTGTCCGTCACCATGACGGCCGTCTCCACGCTACTGGCCCCCATCATGACCCCGTTGCTCGTGCAGTGGATGGCAGGCACGATCATGGACATCGACGGCGGGGCGATGGCGATCTCCATCGTCAAGACCGTGGTGGTTCCCGTGCTCGGCGGCCTGCTCCTGCGCCTCATCCTCCCGCGCGTGATCGACAAGATCCTGCCCGTGCTGCCCTGGGTCTCCACCTTCGGCATCTGCGCCGTGGTGATCGGCGTGGTGCCCGGCTCGTCGCAGGCCTTCGCCACGGCAGGAGCGGTCATCTTCGCCGCCGTCATCTTCTCGGTGTGGCACAACCTCTCCGGCGCGTTCCTGTCCATGTTCTACCGCCGCACGGCAGAGCACACGGCTACCGAACCGGCGGGCGAGCCTGCAGGTGCCTAGCCCGCCCACAGTGGCTTAGCCCGCCCACAAATGCTGCACTACTTCGCAAGATGCGGCACAAAATAACGGTAATTTAGTGCCGCATCTTGCCGGTTAGTGTCGCGTTTGCCAGGCGCGACCTCACGAGGTTCCTAGCGCTGCTCGATGAGGTCCAGCAGGTATTGCCCGTAGCCCGACTTCACGAGGGGCTCGGCGCGGCGGCGCAGACCGTCGTCGTCGATGAAACCCATCCGCCAGGCGACCTCCTCCGGTGAACCCACCTTGAGCCCCTGGCGGGCCTCGACGGTGCGGACGTAGGCGGTGGCGTCGGCGAGCGAGTCGAACGTGCCGGTGTCCAGCCAGGCCGTGCCGCGCGGCAACACCTCCACCGAGAGCTTGCCTGCCTCGAGGTAGACCTTGTTGATGTCCGTGATCTCGTACTCCCCGCGTGCTGAGGGCTGCAGGTTTTTGGCGATCTCCACCACGTCATTGTCGTAGAAGTACAGGCCCGGCACGGCGTAGTTTGACTTCGGCTTGGCCGGCTTCTCCTCAATCGACAGGGCTCGGAAGTCCTCATCGAACTCGACCACGCCGTAGCGCTCCGGATCCGTCACGTGATAGGCGAACACGGCCCCGCCGTCGGGATCCACATTGCGGCGCAGGCGCGTGCCCATGCCCGGGCCGTAGAAAATGTTGTCGCCGAGGATGAGGCTGGCCGCCTCGTTCCCGATGAAGTCCGCGCCCAGCACGAACGCCTGGGCCAGCCCGTTGGGCACCTCCTGCACGGTGAAGGACAGGTTGACGCCGAACTGCGATCCGTCCCCGAGCAGGCGATGGAATTGGGGGGCGTCCTCGGGGGTGGTGATGATGAGGATGTCCGAAATGCCGGCCAACATGAGGGTGCTCATGGGATAGTAGATCATCGGCTTGTCGTACACGGGCACGAGCTGCTTGGACGTGCCCAGGGTGATCGGATGAAGACGAGTGCCGGATCCGCCGGCCAAGATGATTCCACGCATGGGTCTATTGTGGCCTACATTGGATGTCTAATGGGTGATAATTGCCGGTAAATGGAAAGAGAACACATGTCGAAGCGCTCTGAGGATCGTTCCGCACTCATCGCGGTCAGCGTTTTCCCGGCCATCATCGTGGCGGGGGCAGTGTGGGCCTACCTTTTCCCGGCCACCGCCTCCCACCTCACGCCCTACATCTCGCCCGGTCTGGGCTTCATCATGTTCACCATGGGCCTCACCCTCACGCTCGCCGACTTCAAGCGCGTGGCCGAGCGCCCCCTCGCCGTGCTCATCGGGGTGGCGGCCCAGTACGTCATCATGCCGCTCGTGGCGATCGCGTTGGTGAAAATCCTCGGCCTGCCGCAGGGTCTGGCGATCGGTTTCATCCTGCTCGGGTGTGCGCCGGGCGGCACGGCGTCGAACGTGGTGGCGTACCTGGCCAAGGCCGATGTGGCGCTGTCGGTCACGCTCACCACCGTCTCCACGCTGCTCGCCCCAATCTTTACCCCGCTGCTCGTGCAGTGGCTGGCGGGCACGTTCACTGACATCGACGGCGGTGCCATGGCGCTCTCCATCCTCAAGACCGTGGTGATCCCGGTGGTGGGCGGCGTGGTACTACGCCTGCTTATCCCGAAGGCCGTGGACCGCGTGCTGCCCGTGCTGCCGTGGATCTCCACGCTCGGCATCTCGGCCGTGGTCGCCGCTCTCATCCCCGGCTCTGCCGACGCCATCGCGAGCGCCGTGGGCGTGGTGCTCGTGGCCGTCATCTTGCACAACCTGGCCGGCCTGCTCATAGGCTACTGGGCCGCTCGCGCCACCGGGTGCAGCCCTCGCGTGGCACGCACGGTCTGCATCGAGGTGGGGATGCAAAACTCCGGCCTCGCCGCCACCCTGGGTAAGACCCACTTCGCCGCCACCCCCGAATCCGCCCTGCCCGGCGTCATCTTCTCCGTGTGGCACAACGTTTCTGGTTCCCTGCTCTCGCTCTATTTCCGCCGCCGCGTCCAGTCCGGGGCCGTAGCTAAGTAACGGGTTAGGGAAGGATCTGCGCGCGCTCTGCCGCCACGATCCTTGCGGGGTCGCCTTCGCCAACGACGACGATCGCCGCACCTCCCGCACTCGCCGCCAGGAGCGCCCGGGTCGCCTCGGCGACGGTGGGCTTCACGAGCACGCTGGCGCGCTCGATCACCTTGCCCCCGCGCGCCCGCTCGGCGTTGTCGGTTTCTTCGGCGAGCACGAGGGCATCGGGTTGGCCCATGACGTCGGCCAAACCGTCCGCCACACCGGCGGGCAGATCGCCATTCCAGGCGAAGGCGAAGGAGTCGAGGTTGAGGGCCACCACTTCGGCGGCGCTCTCTGCCCAGCGCTCGGGGTGGTTCGTTACCACCAGGTCGCTGGCCAGGTCGCTAGCCGGACCTGCCGGGCCGGCCTCTCCAGCCGCGCCGGCATGATTGCCAGTCGCGCCTGCGGCCGGAACCTGCGCCACGGCGTCGTGAACCTCCAACCCGGCCACGAGCGCGCCGAGTGCCCAGGCGAGGGTCTTCCAGTGCAGGGGCAGGTCAAGGGCTACGTGCTCGCCGGGTTGGAGGCCGAACTCGTCGCGCAGGTAGTTGGCGATTTTGGCCACGTGGTTGGCGAGCACCTTGCCGGAGAGTTCGAGGCGGCCGTCGGAGTCGTACCAGGTCAGCGCGGGGGAGGTGCCGCGGGTGGCGAGGGAGGCGTACAGGCTCACGCGTCACCTCCGAAGTAGTGGGTTTGCAGGTCTTGGGGCGCCACGCAGCCGATGGCGTCGAGGCAGAGCTGGAGGGAGTCAGGGTGGCCGGCCGCGGCGTAGGTGGGGCTGTCGTAGACGGAGGTGTTCGTGGAGCGGTCGTCACGCACGCCGAGGATCTGCCCGCCGGCGGCCTTGACCAGGGCGATGCCCGCGCCGATGTCCCACGGCTGGGTGCCCATTCCCAGGCACGCCCCGAGCGTGCCCTCGGCTACGCCGGCCAGGTGCAGGGCGGTCGAACCCAGGCGCCGCATCGACTTCGACCCCTCGAGCAGGAGCTGGTAGCCACGCGCCGCGCCGTCCTGATCCTCGATGCGCTCGGAGGGGAAATCCGCGGCGAACAGGCTGCGGTGCGGGGGCTGGTCGCTCACGCGCATCGGCTCGCCGTTTCGGTAGGCGCCCGTGTCGTCGGCCAGGTAGAGCACGTCGAGGCTGGGCTGGTAGATGACGCCCGCCACCACCTCCCCGCCCACCACGGCCGCGATCGAGACGCACCAAAACAGCAGGCCAGAGGTGAAGTTCGACGTGCCGTCGATGGGGTCGACCAGCCACACGACGTCGTTCGGCCCAGGAACCGTGCGCGAGCCGGAGGAGTCGATGACGTGGCCCTCCTCCTCGCCAAGCAGCAGCGAGGACGGCAGGGCCTCGAAGAGGATCGCGCGGATGGCGGCCTCGGCACGGCGGTCGTGAACCGTGACGGGGTCGTGGAAATTGCGCTTGTACTCGACTGGGCCGGGGTTCTTGAAGGCCTCGAGGAGGTCCGGTGCCACGGCGCGTGCGGAGCGTTCGGCAAGCAGGGCAAGCTCAGAAGGGCGAGGTGTCATGCCACCATCGTCGCACGAAAGTGGGGGCGCGTGCTCGCCCGCTCGCACAGGAAAACCGCAATATCTCACACTAAGGGGCCCAAAACGCGGACAACACGCCGATGGGCGTCTCGAAGTGTGTAAAGCGTCTTGACTTTAGGTGGTTACACCGATGTAATTTAACCACAGAGATTTTGAACGGAGGACCACATGAGGCAGTCGAAAGCGACGCCGCTCCACACCGCCCATGTCGCGGAGGATCCTCAACTGGCTCAACGGCTGATGCAGGGAATTTTTGACCTCGGCTACGGCTTTGCCCAGGACGCGGACCTGTCATGGATGGAAGAGGCGCTGTGTGCGCAGACGGATCCTGACATTTTTTACCCCGAGAAGGGCGGATCTACCGCGCCGGCCACGTCCATTTGCAAGAACTGCTCCGTGCGGGCCGAGTGCCTCGAATACGCCGTGACGAACGACATCCGCCACGGCATCTGGGGCGGCACTTCGGACAATGACCGCAAGCGTATGGCTCGCGAGCGTAAGGCAGCGCGCGGAGCTCGCTAGTGGAGAGCGTTACTCGTGAGAAAGTCACGGCGATCGTGGTGTGCCACCGCCGTGACCTTTCTTTTTTGGCCGACACGCTGGCAGGGCTGAGGGAGCAGATCCACGGCCCTGACCACATCGTGGTGGCCGTGCCCAGCCTCGATTCCCCGTTCGTCCAGCCGGTTCACGCTCAGCTCGATCCCGACGGCGAGCACATCCAGCTCGTCCACGGCGCCGGCAAGAACCTCGGCCAGGTGATCGCGGGCCTCCAGCTTCCCGAGTCGGACTGGCTGTGGATCCTACACGCCGACTCCCGCCCCGAACCAGCGGCCCTCGACACCCTGTTGCGTACCGGCGAGGGATCGAACCGCATCGGTGTGGTCGGCCCCAAGCAGATCGCGTGGGAGGATGCGGACTCGCCGGTGCTGCTGGAGGTGGGCATCCGCGCCACCCGCAGCGCGCGGCGCGTGCCCGAGGTAGAGGCGGGGGAGCGCGACCAGGGTCAGTACGATTCGCGCATCGATGTGCTCGCGGTGGGGACGGCCGGGGCTTTGGTGCGTCGCTCCATGTGGGACGAGCTCGGCGGGCTTGACCCGTTCCTTGGGCCCTTTGGCGAGGGGCTCGAATTCTCCCGCCGCGCCCGCCGTGCCGGCTACCGCGTGGTGGTCGACCCGGCCGCCGTGGTCCGCCACGCCCGCGCCGGCCTGGGCGAGAACCCCGACCGTAGCTACGCCCAGCGCCGCTCGGCCCAGATCTACAATTCGTTACTCGCCGCGCCCGGCGCCCTCGTGCCGCTCTACGTGCTCGGCTATCTGCTGCTCGCACTGCCGCGATCCCTGGCCCGGCTCGTCACGAAGGACACGGCCCTTGCCTGGGCCGAGCTGGGAGCCGGGGCGCGCGTGCTGACCATGCTCGACGACGTCGTGCGCGGGCGGCGCCGGATCGCAAAGGTCGCGTCCGTGGGGGCCGACGCCCTGACCGCGCTCGAGGCCCGGCCGGCCGACATCCGATCGGCGCGCCGCGAATCGAAGAGGTCGGCCAAGGAGGCCAAGATTCTGGCCGAGCAGCCCGACCCGCTCACCATCAAGGCCCGCGCAGACCTCGCCCGCCACTCCCGCAGGGGTGGGCTCGTGTCGGTGGCGATCGCCGCGCTGGTCGCGGTCGTGTTCTTCCTGCCCGTGTTCTCCGCGGGCGTGCTTTCGGGCGGCGGGCTCGCGGCCGACACCACGGGCGCGCCGGACCTGGCCCGCCTCATTTGGTCAGGTTGGCTCGACTCGGGATCCGGCCACGCCTATGCGGTGGATCCCCTGTGGGTGGCGATGTTGCCCTTCCTTGTCCTTGGTCACCCGTTCGGGCTGACACTCGGCGCGCTCGCCACCGGCATGCTGTACCTGGCGATCCCGGCCGCCGCGTTCTTCGCTTACCTTGCTGCCGGGCGGATGTCCGCCTCCTGGGTGGTGCGGACCGTCGCAGCGCTTGCCTGGGTGGTGGCGCCCCCGTTCATGGCGGCGCTGGCCGATGGGCAGATCGGGGCCGTCGTCGTGCACGTGACCCTGCCCGTGACACTGTTCGCGATCGCCGGGGCCTGGCGTGGCTCGGCGCGTAGCCTGGGGTTACTTGCGCTGGCGTTCGGCGTGCTGGCGGCGGCCACGCCCCTGTTTGCTGCCGTAGCGATCGTGGTCGCTGTGATCGGCGTGGCGGGCAGGCCTGGGCAGCGCAAGCGCTGGCTGTGGGTGCCCGTGCCGGCCCTGCTCCTGCTTGCGCCCTCGCGCGGCGCGTTTTCCCCCGGCTTGCTGTTTGCCCAGCCGGGCGTACCGACGGGCGCCACCCCGGCCCTCGTCATGGTGGACCAGGTGCGCACCGACCCCGTCCTCCTCGTGGCGGTCGCGTCCGTGTTCGGCGCCGCCGCGCTCGCGTTGTTGCGCCTGCACCGGCGTTGGTGGATCCGCCTCGGCTGGCTGATTCTCGCCGCCGGCCTCGGTGTCGCCGCGCTCGCCCCCACGTTCACGGTGGGATACCGGCTGGTGACCGGCGGGTATGAGTCCGTGGAGGGCTCGCCGATAGTGGGCTATTCGTTGGCGTGGTTGGGCGCGTGGATCGCGATCATCTGTGGTTCGCACGGGCTTCGCACCGCCATGCGCCGCCGCAGTTTTGGGGCCACCCAGATCGTGGGCGGGCTCGTCATGCTCGCCCTGCCGCTCGCCGTTGTGGCCGCGGGTGGGTGCGGCCTGCAGACCGTGTGGGAAGAGGAGCCCGTGCTCGGCGCGAACGCTCCTGCCCTCCCCGCGCTCGGCGTGGAGGCCGAGGCCCGCCACGAGCGCGTCCTCGCCCTTACCCCCACCTCCGAGGGCGTCAGCGCCGAACTCTGGCGCGGCCAGGGCATCGAGCTCCACGAATACACCATGGCGCGCGGGCAGGCGATGGATCCCGACTCCGCCGACTCCGCCCTCGCCGACGCCGTGGCCGGGCTCACCCGCGGCTCCGGGGACGGCGCCGAGCTGGCCGACCACGCCATCGCGATCGTGCTCGTCCCACCGGCGGGGGAGGGCGAATCGCCGGAGTTCCGCAGCCAGCTAGTCGGCCGCCTCCACACCATCCCCGGCCTCCAGTACGTCACCACGGGCGAGGCCGGGACCTTCTGGCGTGTCACCGAGCCGGCAGACCGCGCGCGGGCGGACGCTGGCCTCGCCTCGGGCGTCGTGAACGCGGAAGGGGAAGTAACGGGACCCGGCACGCTCTCGCTTGCCGAGCGGGCCGACGCGCGGTGGGTGGCCACGCTCGACGGCCAGAGGCTCGAGACGATCGAGGACAGCTGGGCGCAGGCCTGGCAGCTGCCGGACGCCGGGGACGTGCATATCGACTACGTAGACCGGGTGCACCGTGTCACAGTTGTGGCGCAGTTCGTGGCGCTCCTGGCCAGCCTGGTCACCGCGCTGCCTCTGCGCCGGCGGGTGGGAGGCATCGAATGAAGAAAGAACTTGCGGCGCTCGTGAGCGGGGTGGGCGTGTTGGCGCTCGCCGCCGGCGCGGGCCTGGC
This sequence comes from Trueperella sp. HMSC08B05, assembly GCF_001808405.1. Taxonomy (NCBI): domain Bacteria; kingdom Bacillati; phylum Actinomycetota; class Actinomycetes; order Actinomycetales; family Actinomycetaceae; genus Trueperella; species Trueperella sp. HMSC08B05. The sequence continues at coordinate 44,930 of NZ_KV793269.1, forward strand.
CACCGCGATGCCGGCCGCGCAGCCCGCCGCGCCCACCACCGTGGCCGCGCCGCAGGGCCAGGCCGGACCAAGCCAGGCCAGCCTCGTATGCTACGCCCACGCCCAAGACGCCAACACCGGCGGCATCAACGTGTCCGAAGTCGTCGAGGGCAAGAGCTCTTGGGCCGGCGTCTTGTCCGACGGGGCCGCCACCTTCGACAGCACGCCCTTCACCGGCGTTCTCACACAGATCGCGGGCGGGCAGGCCGTGGGGGTGGTACGCGGCAAGGGCGTGATGGCCGGCGCCTCCATCCAGACCGCCCAAGCCGGCGACTCACGCGGCCTCATCGCCGCCCCGTGCGAGTGGCCGGCGAACACCGTGTGGCTGGTCGGCGGGTCGAGCGAGGTGGGCACGTGGTTGTCGCTCATGGTCCGCAACGCCTCGGCCACCGCCACCACGATCGACATCGCGGTCTACTCCTCGGCCGGCCAGCTCGACATCCAGGGCCTGTCCACCCTGTCGCTCGAGGCCGGCGGCGAAGCCACGCGCGACCTCACCGGCCTCATCCCGCCCGACTCCCGCATCGCCATCCGGCTCTCCTCCGACACGGGCGCCTTCGTAGCCGCCATGCAGGTCCTCCAGCTCGACGGCGTCACCCCCGCCGGCATCGACATGCTCACCGACTCCGCCGCGGGCACGGACGTGGTCATCCCGGGCGTCGTCGTCGACGCCGACACCACCGCCGCCCTGCGCATCGTCAACCCCCACGACGAGCCGACCACCGTCAACGTTGCCACGCTCGGGGAGGAGGAGCGCCCGCTCGACGGCGCGCAGGGCGTGGAGGTGGCGCCCCAGTCCGTGCTCGACCTCTCCCTCGCCGGCCTCGCACCCGGCTCCTACGGTGTGCGGGTCAGCGCCAGGACCGACGTCGCGGTGGGGGTTTCGCTTACTCGTTCCGGCGACGACGGCGTGGACGTCGCCTGGCTCGCCGGCCGCGAACCCGTGACAGCCGGGGGCATCGCCGCCGGCCCCCACGCGGGCACGCTAGTGCTGAACGGCAGCGGGCAGGCACGCTGGACGAGTTATGACGTCGACGGCGCGCAACTCGATAGCCAAGTGCTGAACGTTGACGAGATCGCGAGCGTGGAGATTCCGGCCGAGGCCCACTACGTCACGCTCGAGGCCGACCAGCCAATGTACGGCGCCGCGCTCCTACACACGGACACGGGGATCGCCTGGATGGCACTCACCCAGGACTCCACCACCAGCCAGGCCGTGCGGCTCACCATCGCCAACTAGGCGCGGCCGGCGCTAGCGGGCGTCGTCGCTGGGGCGGTCGGCGTCGGTGGCGCGGTCGTCGTTATCCCCGCCGTCGATCAGCGTGAGGCGCGGGCGCGGGTGGGGCCGAGTGGAGACGTCGGCGGCGGGCCGGCGGATCTCACGCTGGGCCGGCTTGGGCGGCGGCACGTCGCGGCGAGAGGCCTCGCGGATGGCGTCAGCGAGGGCGAGCAGGTCGTCAGTGGAGGGCGGCGCCTCCTCAAACTCCGTCTGGAGGCGAACCATCTGCCAGCCCACTGGCGCGGTCACGTGATTGGCATGATCCTTGCACAGGTCAAAAGCGCCCTGCAACGGCACCGGCGACAGCGGGCCGATCACGGCCGTGGCCTCGCGATAGCCGTACGTCATGGTGGCAACTGCCGGCTGCTGGCAACCAACGCGGGAACACTTTCGAAGACTCACGGCTCCTACCTTAGTCGCATCCCCGTGCCCCGCGGCAGAGGCGTTAGGGTAGGTTCATGGTCTTCCCCGCATCCGCCCGACGCCGCGACCGCCACGGCCGCGGCCCCCGCTGCCCCATCCTGCCCGCCTCCATCCCCGCCTGGCGTACCCGCGCCGACGAATTCGACGATCTCCTCGCCTGGGAACTCGGCTCCTACCGCCGCACACTCGGGGCTAAAATGGACCGCTTCGACTTCGCGGTCATGGACGTGCCCGGCCAGGACCCGGCTCCCTGGGAAGACGGCGTGCCGCTCGCACGCTTCCTGCCCTTCGAGCGGCCCGCGAAGATCCACGGGCGCCTCATCTTCTATCGGATGCCGATCCTCGAGCAAATGCGCCGCGAGCCCGATCCGCGGCTCTTCATCCACGACGTTGTCACCAGCCAGCTCGCCAGCGCCCTCGACTGCTACCCGGAGGACATCGACTACTACTACGGCTAGGCTGATTCGCCCAGGCCGTAAGGGATTTCCGCCACGCGGGTGCCCAACCGTTGGCGGCGCTCGGTGACCTCGGTGTAGCGGCGGCGTTCAACGTCATAACGGATGACAGTGACGGCCTCAATGAAGGCCTCGGCCGGCGTGCCCCACGGGGGCGGGGGAGAGACGTACTTCTCGCACGCGGCCGCCAGCGCACGCGCCTGGGCTTGGCGGGCCTGCGGGGTGAGGCGCTCGCGGCCCTTGAGGAAATCGGCGATATTGAGGGACAGGCCCGTGGGCAGCGCGCGCGTTTGGGCGACCCCGGCCCAGGCGGCCAGGCCCTGCGGCATGGAGACCTTCGGTTCCCAGTCGCTGCGCGACGGCCAGCGCACCACGTACGTGCCTGCCAGCATGTCGCCCAGCCGTTGGCTGTTCTTCGTGATAAAACTGGTGATCGTGGCGATCGCGCCGAACGCGACGAACACTTCGAGGATCCCGGCCGTGGCCCGAATGAAGGCCTGGTTGGCGGTGATCGTGCCACCGTCGAGCCGTACCACGCGCGTGCGGGTGACGAGCTTGCCGAGCGAGCGCCCGTTGGAGGTAGTCGTGACAAGCGCGGGCAGAAGCCAGAACAAGACGGCGGTCACGGACACCACGATCGTGGCCACCTGCGCCCCGTTGAAAGTGGGGAACGTGTTGGCCAGGCTGAAGATGAGGACGACGTAGGCGATGACAATGAGGCCGTAGTCGATGAGCCCGCTGACGATGCGCGAAAGCACGGTCGCGGCGGGGAGCTCGAGCTCGACTCCCTCGCCCGTGATGATGCTGTGTTCTGCCACGCCTCCAAGCCTACCTGCAACCCGCGCCCCATTTGTGGCACCCTTGGAGTGTGGAGAGTCTAGCTTTTGCCAAAGCGCACCAGGCCCAGTGGGAGCGCCTCGACGAACTGACGGCCCGGCCGCGTCTGACCGGCCCGGAAGCCGACGAGTTCGTGCGCCTCTACCAGGCCTCCGCCGCCCACCTGGCCACCATCCGCACGCAGGCCCCCGACGCCGACCTCATTCTCACGCTCTCTGCCACCGTTGGCGCCGCCCGGGCCCGCCTGACCGAGATCCGGGGCGCAAACCTGCGCTCGCTCGGTCACGCCCTGACCTCCACCCTCCCGCACGCCTTCTACCGGATCCGCTGGTGGGCACACGCCGTGACGATCGCGGCAGTGGCGATCGCCGCGATCGTCATCGTCTATTTCCGTATGTACCCCAACGAGATCTTCCAGCTCGGACCCTACGAGCTGTTGCGCTCGTACGCTGACGAGTCCTTCGCCGCCTACTACCGCGAGTATTCCGGCACTCAGTTCGGGGCGATGGTGTGGACTAACAATGCGTGGATTGCGCTGCAGGCCGTGGGCGGGGGCATCACGGGCGTTTTCCCTGTTTACGTGCTCGCCACCAACGCCGTGTCAGTGGGGCAGGCGGGCGCGATCCTCGACTACTTCGGGCTCCTGCCGATCTTCTTCCAGCTCATCTTGCCCCACGGTCTGCTCGAGCTGACTGCGATCTTCGTGGCCGGTGGCGCCGGGCTCAAGCTCTTCTGGACGATGCTGGTGCCAGGCGGCCGGCCCCGCTTGCAGGCGCTTGCCGTCGAGGGTAAACAGGCCATGTTCGTCGGCTTCGGGCTGGTGGGCGTGCTCTTCATCTCGGCCCTGCTAGAAGGCTTCGTGACCCCGTCCTACCTGCATTGGGGTGTGAAGGTCGCGATCGGCGCGGGCGTGCTCGCGGCCTTCTGGATCTGGGTCTACGCCTTCGGTCGCGGCGAACCTAAGGAGAAGGACCTGGTCCGCTACGCTGCCTAGCCGAGGGTGGCCTGAGGCCCGGCCGGTGGTGAGAAGAAGTTGTCGACTGGAACAGACCGGACTAGAGCAGACCCCGGGCCTTGAGGCTCATGTAGGTATCCACCACCGCCACGGGCAGGCCCTCCGCGTCCGAGCGCACCACCTTCGCACCCGCGCGCTCGAGGGACCGGGCCAGGTTGTTCTCCTCGATCTGGGAGCGCTCGTGAGCCGCGAGCTCGTAGATGGCACCCACCTCCTCTTCCCGCTCCGGATCGCCCGTGTGAACCGAGGCGACGAGCACGGTGTGGGTGCGCTTGAGGGTGGGCAGGACGTCGACCAGCCCGGAGGAGAGCGTGCCACCGCCGATCGTGGTGGCGATGACCACGAACGCGGGCCGCTTCGAGATCTGCGAAATGTAGGCCGGCAGCGAGGCCCAGTCGGTGGCGTGCAAGCTCGGCTCGATGTCGGCCAGGGTCTGGGCCACCTTGTGCGTGATCGTCTTCGTGTGCTCTAAGGCCAGCCGCGCCCTCAGCTGATCGTCCATGGCGATGACCGACACACGGTCGCCCGCTCGCTGCGCGATCGCCGACTGCAAGAGCGCCGCCTCGATGAACGTGTCGAAGGCAGGACCTTCCGCCACGCGCAGGGCGCCGCCACGGCCGGCGTCGAGAACAATGACCACGTGCCTGTCACGTTCGGGGCGCCATGTGCGCACCACGGTCTCACCGAGGCGGGCCGTGGAGCGCCAGTCGATGGCTCGGACGTCGTCGCCGGCCACGTATTCGCGCAGGGAGTCAAACTCGGTGCCCTCGCCGCGAGTGAGGAGGAGGGAGCGCCCATCGAGTTCGCGCAACTGCCGCACCCGCGAGGGGATGTTGCGCCGCGAGACGAACGGCGGTAGCACGTGGATTTGCCAGGACGTGGGGGCGGACTTCTGCCGACCGGCCAGGCCCAGCGGGCCGAACGTGCGCACCGTGACCGTGGAGGAGTGGATCGTGCCGCGCCGTTCGGGGCGCAGCGAGGAATCGAAGATAGCCTCGCTGCGCGGCCTCAGACGGAAACCGTGGCGCGAGGGGGAAACGTTCGCCGACGGCGGCCACGCATCCCGGAACATGCCCGAGATCTTGCGCCCGGACGGGTTCGTGAGGGTGAGCGTGGCGGCCGCCTCGTCGCCCACACGCACCGAATCATCCCCGTTCCGGTCGGCCACGAGGACCGACGGGTTGGGCGCGAGCGCGGCGTCGAGCAACACGAGGAACACCAACACGATGGTGATCAGCACCGCGATGCCGGCGTCGCGGGTCGCCACCCCGAACACGATGCCGAGCACGGAGCAGACCACGGCGGGAAGGCGAATGAACATCAGCGCGGCACCGGCACCGAAGCGAGGATCGACTCAATAACCGAGCGCGGGCTGACCCCGTCAAGCTCGGCCTCAGCGTGAAGCTGGATGCGATGGGTGAGGGCGGGAACGGCGAGGGCCTTGACGTCGTCGGGTGTCACGTAGCTCCGCCCGGATAGCCACGCCCACGCGCGCGAGCCATGCAGGAGCGCGGTGGCGCCACGTGGGGAGACACCAAGCGAGACCGCCGGCGACACGCGGGTAGCCCGCACCAGGTCCACGATGTAATCCAGCACCCGGGTGCCGACCTCCACGCTTGCCACTTCCTCGCGCGCCCGGCGCACGTCGTCAGCGCCGGCCACCGCCTCAATCTTGGCGGTGCTGAGGTCCGTGGGATCGAAGTCGCCCGCGTGGCGGCGCAGAATCTCCACTTCCACCTCGCGCGGGGGCAACGGCAGGATGGTTTTGAGCATGAAGCGGTCCAGCTGGGCCTCCGGCAGCGGGTACGTGCCCTCGTACTCCACCGGGTTCTGGGTGGCGACCACCATGAACGGATCGTCGAGCTCGCGCGGCTGGCCGTCCACCGACACCTGGTGCTCAGCCATCGCCTCGAGCAGGGCCGCCTGGGTCTTGGGCGGGGTGCGGTTGATCTCGTCCGCAATGAGTAGGTTGGTGAAAACCGGTCCGGGGCGGAACGAGAATTCGCCTGTGGATGCGCTGTAAATGAGCGAGCCCGTGAGATCACCCGGCATCAGGTCCGGGGTGAACTGCACGCGCTTCGCGTCCAGTTCGAGTGCCGCGGCCAGCGAGCGGACCAGCAGGGTCTTCGCGGTGCCCGGCACACCCTCAAGGAGGACGTGCCCGTCGCACAACAAGCCGATGAGCACCGAAGTGACGGCGTGATCCTGGCCCACGATCGCCTTGGCGATCTCGGCGCGGATGCGGCGGAACTTCTCCGCCGTGGCCGACTGGGCCGGCTCCTCCTGCGCCGGCTGAGTCACCTCCGGACGGAAGCCCTGCGCGCGCGGCGCTCCCTGGGGCGCCCCCTGCGGGGTGGACTGAGAGACAGCCGGAGACTGCGGCTGGTAGCCGCCTGGCTGTGGGTCGCCTTGCGCGTGCGCAGTGACCGGGGGCTGGTAGATGCCCTGGGCCGGATCTTGGCCCTGGCGCCCGGATGGCTGGTTGGAATCAGCGGTCATTGATTTCCCTTTCGAATTCATCGAGCTGGTCAGCCAGCCTCGACAGGTCGGTGTCGGACGTGATGGGGAGAGAGTAGAACAGGGCGTCAATCGCGGACGGATCGCGTCCGCTGACCCGGGCGAGCACGTCCACGACCACCTCGCGCGGCGAGGTCGGACTCAGGCGCCCGCGCGCCACGCGCGAGATCGTTCCGGCGCGCAGGGCACGGGCTGCGTGCTCGGTGGCCCGCCCGCGGTGGTAGAGCTGGCCGCGGCCGGCGTCGGCCTCGGAGGCAGGCACGACGACGGGCATGGGCTCAGCTACGAGCTTTCCGAAGCGGCGCCCGCGGTAGAAGGCCCACCACAGGGCCGTGAGTACCAGGCCAACGAGGAGGGGGTAGAACCAGGTGGGCAGGCCCGCCCACTGCGGCGTGGTCCGCATCTCGGATTCCCAGTAATCGCCACTCACCCACAAGACCTTCGGCTGGGTGCCGAGCTTGCGCATGGCGAAGGCGGCGTTGCCGTGGTCGGCCAGGTATTCGTTCGTGAGGAAGGTCGGATCGAGAATTAGGGAGATCTTCGGGTTGGAGGTGAGCTGCACCCAGCCGTAACCGCCGAGCTGGGGGAAGCAACCCGTCACGTCCCTCTCCCGGTCTGGTCTGAAAGCGAGGGAGAGGGGGCTGATCCCGCGCGCCTCCTGCGCATCCGGGTCTTGACACTTCGCGGCCACCGGGATCGGCGGGAAACTCTCCGTGTAACCCTCGAAGCCGAAATCGTACATGCTGGAGGAGTCCCCGAGGACCACGATGGTGGCCCGGGAATTCACCAGGTCCTCGGTCACCTCGGTGGGGGCGTAGAAACTGGGGTCGATCACCAGCGTGGTGTCGGTGTCCGCTGAGTCCATCGCCTCTAGCGGGCTCACCTCGGACACGTCCACCCCATGATTCTTGAGGATCTGGGCCAGGGCGCGCGTGCCCGTGGAGGCAGTGGACGTGGGGGAGTAGGGCTCGCCCTGCTGCGGGATGTCGACCAAGGCTATGACCGCGAGCGCGAGCACCGCGATGAGCGACAGAAGGATACCCGTGCGAGATCGCTTTGGTGCCGACACGCTCATACGACCACCTCGCGCGCGGCTACGCGGTGCAGGCGGTGGACCGACTCCACGTCCGCCGCCGTAGCCTGGTGGTGCCAGTAGTAGACGTCATTGAAAAGCTGGGCGCCCGCCGAGAACTCATCGATGTGCCCGAGCTTGCGTGAGCCGGCCTCAGCCGCCTCCTGGGCAGTCATTCCCGGCACCACGTGGATGAGCTCGCGCTCGTCAAGCAGACGCATGATTGCGCGGAAACGTTCGACGACGGCGAGGTTGAGATCCCCCGCCTGCTCGGCCCGGTCGGCCGCCTTGAACAATTCGGCAGACGTGCGGTCATCATCAAAGAGCTGCTCGCGCTCGCGAGAAGCCGGTGCGCTACTGGCCCGCGAGCGGCGGTAAGCAAAGACGATGACAGCCACCACGAACAGGGCCAGTCCGATGATGACCACGAGGTTCCCCGCCCCGCCCTCACCCGGGTTGAGCTCGTTCACCACGATGTTGAGCCGCTCAAACAACCATTGCAAGAAGCGCGAGAGGAGGCTGGGCGAGTGGTCATACATCGCCTTCGACAGCTCGGCCTCCGCTAGCTGCTGAGCGGTGTCCGCATCCGGGGTGAAGGGAACGAAGGTCACTTCTCAAAATCTCCATACCAGCTCGGGCGCTCGCCGGGGGTGTCCTTGCCGGACTCGGTATCCTGTCCCTGCTGACCGTACTGGCTCTGCTGACCGTATTGACCCGGCTGGCCGTACTGACCCGCCTGGCCATAGCCGTAAGTCTGGCCATTGTAGCCGTAAGACTGGCCGTACTGCGTGCCGTCACCCTGACCGTAGCTCTGGCCGTTGTGGCCGTAAGACTGGCCGTAACCCTGGCCACTCTGGCCGTCACCGACCTGACCGGAGTCGTTACCGTACACGGGCGGGGTGTATCCAGCCTGAGGCCCGTACTGGTCGTATCGGTTGTGCTGGCTGTACTGGTTCGGCTGGCTGAAGGCGCCGGGGCCGGCTGCCTGACCGGCGCCGTACAAGAACTCCTGATGGAAGTTCTCCCGCTTCATCCGCATGTTGACGTAAATGAGGTTGATCAGTGCCATGGAGATCGGCACCAGCAGGGCTGAGATGAGGAGCGTGAAGAGGATGCTCACCGCGCTGCCGGCCGTGGCGGCCACGATATCTCCGGAGTTGCTGAAAACACCGCCGACGACCAGGCCGAAAACGATGCCGAGCACCCCGGAAAGGACCGACATAATGATGCTGAGGGTGATGTACAGGCCAGCGAAGTAGCCAAGCGAGCCCTGGGTGAGACGCCAGGAGCGCCCGATTGCCTCGGCCGGCCCGATGTCCTCAGCAACCAAGGCGGGAACCGCCACCGAGAAGCGGTAGACCAGCAGGAAGACCGCGACGACGTAGACGAGGAATGACAGGATCATGAACGTGATCGTTGTGCCCGACGAGTCCGCGAAGCTGAACGCGCTGAGGGCGAGCGCGCTGATGGCCGCGGCAAAGATGAGGACTACCACGACGCCGGCCGCGATGGCGAAAAGCGCCAGGACGATCATGCGCAGAGCGATCTTGCCCAGGCCGGCTCGTGCGAGGGCCAAGGTTTCGGACAGCGACAGTTTTTGGCCGCGCACCGACGCCAAGGTGACCCGCGTGCCCGCGACCAGCACGAGCATGTTGGCGAAGAAGTAGATGATTGCGACGGTCAGGGCATAGAGCGTCAGGTTGGTGGCCCCCACCACCTCACGTGAGACCAACTGACCGAAGGCCAGCGAGAGCAGCACCTCGAGCGCGGCGACCACGAGGTTGACCACGATCGGGAATACGATGAAGGGCACGGGGTTGAAGCGCAGGAGGCGCATGGTGGCATCGAGCGTTTCGCCCACTCCCAGCGGGTGCATCGGGATGACCGTGCGCCACGGTTCGACGCGCTGGTGGATCTGCGGCTGGTCATCGCCGTACTGCCCGTACCGGGGACCCTGGGAATCGAATGCGGACATCGGATAACCTTTCGTGTCGATACGTGAACCAATTTACCCGATCCCTCCGACAGTTTTTAAGGGGCCCACAATACCGGGAGTTGTCGGAGGCAACTGATATCATGTCGTCAAAAGCGCCAACAGAGGGTAGAGGCTATGGCAACGCGCATTCTAGTGGTTGATGACGATCCCGCGATCTCGGAGATGGTGGCAATTCTGCTGGAAACCGAGGGCTATGTCGTCTCCGCGTGCGCCCACGGCGATTCGGTCCTGCCCCTTTTCCGCGCGGAGCATCCGGACCTCATTCTTCTGGACGTCATGTTGCCGGGAATGGATGGCGTGTCGGTGGCCCGCGCGCTGCGTGATGAGTCGGACGTGCCGATCATCATGATGAGCGCGAAGACGGACTCGGTGGACGTCATCGCGGGCCTGGAGGCCGGCGCGGATGACTACGTGACCAAGCCCTTCGAAAACTCCGTGCTGCTTGCCCGCGTCAAGGCCTGCCTGCGCCGCCAGGAGCCCGAAACCGAGACCCTGAAGATCGCCGATCTGGCAATTGACCTCAAGGCTCACGAGGTCCGCCGCGACGGCAAGCCGCTCCACCTCACGCCCCTGGAGTTCGACCTGCTGTCGGTGCTGGCCCGCAAGCCATTCCAGGTCTTCACCCGCGAAGAGCTGCTTGAACAGGTGTGGGGCTACCGCCATCCCTCCGATACGCGCCTGGTCAACGTCCATATCCAGCGCCTGCGCTCGAAGGTCGAAAAGGACCCGGAAAACCCTGAGGTTGTGCTCACCGTTCGTGGCGTGGGCTACCGCGCCGGGAACGCGAGCCGGTGAGCGCGCTAGCTCGCGAGCGCATTTCCGCCACCGTTCGGCGCCTCGATTCCATCCGCGAGCGCTGGTATTCCTCGCTCAGTTTGCGTGTGGTGGCGCTCATCGTGCTGGCTGGAATCGCCGGCATCGTCATCATGGGCCTGGCGATTTCCAGCCAGGTGCGCTCCTCTGTTTTTGATAATGCGGTCACGACGAACGTGGAGCAGTTTTCCACCGACGTGCAGTTGGCCCAGGATCGCTTTACGGCGTCGGCACCGACTGCGGGCCGTTCGCAGGAGGTGGCGAACCAGCTGGTGTCGTCGATGTATGACCCGTCCCGGGGCCTGCTGGGGGCGGTGCTCATCCGCACGCCGGATCAGGAGCCGTTACCCACTCAGATTTTTGAGTCGGCCACGGCCTCGGCCACACAGGTGCGCTCGCTCGTGTCGGCGGACCTGCGCCAGCTCGTCACGGAGGGCGGACAGATCGGCTGGCAGTCGGTGAACCTGCAGTCGGATGGTGAGACGATCCCGGGCATCGTGGTGGGGACGACGCTCGACATCCGCGGCTCGGGTAGCTACGAACTGTATGCCGCCTATTCGCTGGGCAACCAGCAGTCGTTGATTAGCACCACGATCCGGGTGATGTGGCTGTCGATCGCGATCCTGCTCGCGATCCTCGGCGTGGTGAGCTGGGCGGTGACGCGCTGGGTGCTGACCCCGGTGCGGGCGGCGTCGCGCGGGGCACAGCTGTTGGCCGACGGCGAGTTCGACACGCGGATGGAGGTGCGCGGCTCGGACGAGATCGCGCAGCTGGCCGAGTCCTTTAACCAGATGGCTGAGTCGCTCGAGACCCAGTTCACCCAGATGGAGCGCATCTCCAAGGTGCAAACGGAGTTCGTCTCGGCTGTCTCCCACGAACTGCGATCACCGGTGACCACCGTGCGCATGGCGGGCCAGCTCATCTACGACCACCGCGAGGACCTGCCGGCCGGCCTCAAGCGCGCGGCCGAGCTGCAGTACAACCAGCTACTCAACCTCGACGCCACGCTCGCCGACCTTCTGGAGATCTCCCGGTACGACGCCGGCGGCATGACCCTCGCCACCGAGCCGGCCGACGTCGGCTCCCTCGTGGCCGACGAGATTGAGGCGGCCGACCCGCTCGCCGTATCGAACGGGGTCACGGTCACGTACGAGGCCATGGGCGACACGATAGCCGAGATCGAACCCAGGCGCGTGCGGCGTGTGGCCCGCAACCTGTTGGTCAACGCGCTCGAGCATGCGGAGGGCAACCCTGTCGACGTCGTCGTCGCAGCGAACGACACGGCGGTGGCGGTGCGCGTGCAGGACCACGGGGTGGGGGTGTCGCCGGAGCAGATCAGCCACGTCTTTGACCGGTTTTGGCGGGCGGATTCCTCGCGCGTGCGCAAGTCGGGTGGCACGGGCCTGGGGCTGACAATCGCGCGCGAGGACGCGCAGATCCACGGCGGTACGATCGAGGTGGCCGGCGAATTGGGCGTGGGCTCCACCTTCCTCTTTACTTTGCCCAAGGTACCCCACCAGGACTTCGTGCCGCCGCTCCCGCTCGAGGTGCCTGAGCCCCTGCCCGCCGAAGCCCCGGAGGTAGCCGAGCCGACGGCGAGTGGCCCGTTCAACGTCGTCGTCGAAGAGGACCCGGACGCGGCGGTCGAACTGCGCCTGGACGTGAAGAGTCAGGAGGAATCGTGAAGAAGCTGCTCATTCTCCTCGTGACCCTCGTCCTCGCCGGATGTGCCAGCCTGCCCACCTCGGGCGCCCCGCAGGAGGTGGAGCGTCCGGCGAACACCGGTGGCGGCGTGGTCCTCGATCCGCAGGGCCCCACCCCGGGTTCCACACCGGAGGCCCTGGTGACGGACTTCCTTCGCGCGTCGGCGGCGGGACTGTCCGGCGATTTCACGGTGGCCCGCCAGTTCCTCACGCCCGAGGCCTCCGCCCGCTGGGACCCGACTACCGAAGTGCGGGTCTACCAAGACGCCCAGAACCCCTCGATTTCCTCCACCCGTACGGGCGCGATCCGGGTGAGTGCGGCGGCGTCGGCAACCCTGGACGAGGCCGGGCGCTACACCGTGGCCACGCCGGACGCGATCCTCAATTCCGAGTTTTCCCTCACCCGGGATGCGAACGGCGAGTGGCGCATAGCCGTGCTCGACCAGGGCATGGTGGTGCCCAGCTCGATTTTCACCTCGCTCTACAGCGAGACCACCATTTACTTCCTCAACTCCGACCGCAGCTCGCTCGTGCCGGAGGTGCGCTGGTATTTGACGACGTCGCAGGCCACGAGCGCGGTTCAGGCGGTGTTGGCCGGGCCGTCGTCGTGGCTGTCGCCCGCCGCGCACTCGGCCATCCCGTCCGAGGCACGCCTGACGCAAAGGGGCGTGCGCGTGACCGACGGCGTGGCGCAGGTGGACCTCAGCTCCGAGGTGGCCTCGATGACGGCGTCTGACATGATGGCGATGGAAGCCCAAATCTCCAAGACGTTGCTCAACCTGCCTGGCATCCAGGAGGTCAAGCTCAGTTCCGAGGGTGCCGAACTCGAGTTCCCCTCGAAGATCGACCTCAGCGCCTATCAGTACGCGAGCTACACGCTCGCCGCCCTCGCGGATGGGGCGCCGGCCACCATCAGCGGTGGTGAGGTCAGCGTGCTTGGCGACGGCGGGGGACTGGGCCTGACCCACCTCGCCACGTCCTACACCGAACCTGTCAGCAGGGGAGCCGCCCTCGGCAACGACGGCACGGGTCTATACGAAGTCCGCTTCGACGGCAGTGCGCCCACCCTGCTTGCGCGCGGCACGAAGCTGGTGGCCCCCTCGATCGATGCGCGCGGCTGGGTGTGGTCGGCCGAGGCGGCCTCGAACGGGGAGCTGATCGCGGTCAACCTCGCCTCGGGCGAGACGAAGCGGCTCCCGCTTCCCTACCTGCAGGGGTTGAACGTGCGTAGCCTCGCGGTTTCGCGCGAAGGATCGCGGATGGCGATCGTCACCGACCAAAAGGGCGAGGTCCAGATGAACGCCGTGTCGATCCTGCGTGATTCGGGTGGTGCGCCCACGGAGATCGGCGCGCCGCTGCGCTTCGGGCAGTCGCTCGCGGACGTCACAGACGTGGCCTGGGTGAGTGACGTGCGGCTCGCGGTGGTGGGCCGGCAGTCGACGTCGTCCACCAGCTCGATCCATGTGGTTGGCATCGGCACGCCGACGACGTCGCTTGCGGCGGTCGACGGGGTTGTGGACCTTACAGCCGGGCGCGGCCTCGACACGATCATTATCCAGGACAATTCCAACCGGCTTTTCTCCTACGACGGTGCGGGCTGGCGCCTCATCGCCGACGGCGTGACCGCGCCGGCGTTGCCGGGCTGACGCGCGAGGCTTTCCACAGGTAGGTTCGCGGGGCGGCTGTCCACATTTGCTCGTTATCGGCCTTTGCGGGCGGGGGCGCTGAGACACCATGAGGGCATGTGGATGAACGACCAATGGAACGCCCTCCTCGACCTGCTCTACCCGCGCTGGTGCGCCGGGTGCGGGGCATGGGACGAAGACCTGTGCGCGAGCTGCCGTGTGGAGTTTTCCGGGTGGGAGGACGTGAGCGAGCACCTGCCCTACGTCGGCGTGGCGGGCGAGGAGCGCGCCGAGTTTCCGGTGTTCGCGCTCGCGAGCTACACGGGCCCGGCGGCAAGCGCCGTGGTGGCCTGGAAGAACATGGCTGACCGCCGGATGGACCGCGCCTTCGCCGAGGTCATCGGCGCCCACCCGCCTCCCGAGCTCGCGGCCACGCTCGTGGTGCCCGCGCCCTCCGCGCCGAAGCGCGCCCGGCAGGGCCGGTTCGTGGCCGGTGTGATCGCGCAGGCGGTGGCTGAGATGTACGGTGCCGAGGTGGGCATCGTGCTGCGGCGCCAGCGGGCGGGAGGGCTTCCCGGTGGGCTGGGCCGGGCCGGCAGCCGGCTGGAGCGGCTCGGCGGTACGGTGGCGGACGCCGTCGGGCGAATGGGCAGGCAACGCGCCAACCTGCAGGCACGCGGAAAGAAGGCCCGGGGAATCACGGCCCTGCCGGTGGGCCTGGAGGGCGCGGACGTGATCGTGGTGGACGACGTCGTGACAACCGGGGCGACCCTGGCGGGGGCTTCGCGCGCGGTGAAATCGCGCGGAGGCACGGTACGTGGCGCTTTCGTGCTCGCGGCGGCGAAAGATCCCCGGGAGTTTCGTGTAAGAGGTCACACTGAGCCCTTCCGGGCCGTATAATAACAACATCCAAAATCTTTACGTGAACAGGCGAAATACCACGGAAGGAGGCGAGGCAGTCGCTTGCAGAGGCAGGCATAGTTTTTGGGTCATTCCCACTTTCGAAAACGGCCAAGGAGGTCATCATGGAAATCGTCGTCACCGGTAGGAACACCGAGGTTCAGGGTAGGTTCCGGTCGCACGTGGAGGACAAGCTCGCCAAGATCGAGCAGTACGCTCCGTATGCGCAGCGCGTTGAAGTGGAAGTCACGCACGAATCGAATCCGTCCCAGGTGGAGACATCCGAGCGGATTGAAATCACCGTTCGGGATAAGGGACCGGTGGTCCGCGCGGAAGCCTCAGCATCCGACCGTTTCGGAGCACTTGACTTGGCCGCGCAGAAGCTCTTCGAGCGCCTGCGCCGCCGCCACGAAAAGAAGAAGAACCGCCGCAAGGGCGAGCGTCGGGACGAAGTGGTCCAGGATCTGCCGGTCGATGAGCTACTGGCCAAGCCCGCGCCGGATGAGGCGGCAGAGCCCACGCTCCCCAGCTCGGTGGGCGAAGCGGTGGAGAGCCAGCTTGGCGATTCGCCGGCGATCGTGCGCCAGAAGCTGTACGAGGCCAAGCCGATGTCGGTGGAGCAGGCCATCGATGAGATGGAGCTGGTGGGCCACCCCTTCTACCTCTTCATTGACGAAGAGACGAAGCAGCCCTGCGCGGCCTACCGCCGCCGCGGGTGGACGTACGGCGTGATCAGGCTGAACGCCACCACGGGCGAGTACGGCCCGGCGGCCGACGAGTAAGGCGGGCCTGGCGCCCAGGAAACCCGGGGCGGGTGACGATTACGTCACCCGCCCCTTTCTTAATCTAGGAAGTTGCGCGGGCGAACAATTAGGATGGAGGGCGTTTAGGCCGGGATGCCCGGCGCCAGAGTCGATAAAGGGGAAAGTGTGGCCGATCGTCCACTTCACGTAGCAGTCATTGGGGCCGGCCCGGCCGGAATTTACGCCTCGGACATCCTGTCCAAGTCTGGCGTGGAGGTCAAGATCGACCTGTATGAGAAGCTCCCGGCGCCGTACGGGCTGGTGCGCTACGGAGTGGCCCCCGATCACCCGCGCATCAAGGCGATCATCAACGCCCTGTACAACGTGCTCCAGCGTGGCGACATTCGCCTGGTGGGCAACGTAGAGATCGGCCGGGATATCACGTTCCACGAGCTGCACGAGCACTATGACGCGGTCATCATCGCCACGGGTGCTGACCAGGATCGCCCGTTCAACATCCCCGGCTCGAACCTGCCGGAGGTCTACGGCGCGGCGAACTTCGTCTACTGGTACGACGGTCACCCAGACTACCCGCGCACGTGGCCGCTCGAGGCCAAGGAGATCGCCGTGCTGGGCGTAGGTAACGTGGCGCTCGACGTGGCCCGCATCCTCGCCAAGCACCCCGACGACCTCATGGTCACTGAAATCCCCGGCAACGTGGAAGAAGGCCTGCGCCGCTCGCCCGTCACGGACGTCCACATCTTCGGCCGCCGCGGCCCCGCCCAGGTGAAGTTTACCCCGATGGAGCTGCGCGAGCTGGGCCAGGTTCCCGACGTCGACATCATCGTCTACCCTGAGGACTTCGACTACGACGCCGGCTCGGAGAAGGCGATGGAAGAGTCGAAGATGACCCGCCAGGTGGTCGAGCAGCTCACCGAGTGGGTCTTCCAGGAGCCGGAGGACCTGACGGCGTCGCGTCGCATCCACATTCATATGCTCCAGCAGCCGGCCGAGATCCTTGGCGACGAGCACGTGGAGGGCATCCGCATGGAGCGCACCGCCCTCCAGGGCGACGGCTCGGTTAAGGGTACCGGCGAATTCATCGACTACCCCGTCCAGGCCGTCTACCGCGCGGTGGGTTACTTCTCTTCCGAGATCCCGGGGGCGCCCTACGACGCCGGCCGGGGGATTGTCCCCAACGTCCAGGGCCGCGTCATCACTACCGACGGCGAGGTAGTCCCCGGCATGTACGCCACCGGCTGGATCAAGCGCGGGCCCGTCGGCCTCATCGGCTCCACCAAGTCGGACGCCCAGGAGACCATCGGGCACCTCGTGGAGGACTACGAGGCCGGCAAGCTTCACGCCACCACCGATGCGCTCGGCTGGGAGGAAACCAGCAAGGTGCTCGACGAACGGGGCGTTCGCTACACCACGTGGCGCGGCTGGGAGCTGCTCAACGAGTACGAGATGGCGCTCGGCGCGGAGCGGGGGCGTGCGCGGCTGAAGGTGGTCGAGCGCGAGACCATGACCGCCGTCTCCCGCGGCGAGGAGCACGACGGCAAGCTGTACTAGCCCTGTTAGACGACCCTGAGCCGCTGCCCGCGCCTAGCGGAAGTTGACGAACTGGAGGGCGACGTCGAACGAGGCTCCCTTGAGCAGAGCGATCGTGGCCTGCAGGTCGTCGCGCGACTTGGAGGTGCAGCGCACCTCGTCACCCTGAATCTGGGCCTTGACGGACTTGGGGCCCTCGTCGCGGATCAGCTTCGTGATCTTCTTCGCGTTCTCCTGGCTGATGCCCTCCTTGAGCGAGCCCGACAGGTGGAAGAGCTTGCCGGAAAGCCGGGGCTCGCCGTCGCCGAAGTCCACTTGCTTGAGCGACAGTCCGCGGCGGATGAGCTTGGTCTGGAGCACGTCGAGGATGGCGAGTACGCGCTCGGCGGTGTTGGCGGTCAGGGTAATGGTCTCGCCCTTGAGCGTGATGTCGGCGTCGACGTTGCGAAAATCGTAACGCTGGCTGATCTCCTTGGCGGTCTGGTTGACGGCGTTGTCGACCTCCTGGGTGTCGTAGCGGCTGACGACGTCGAACGAAGAGTTGGCCACGGTTCCTCCTGAACTTGAACGGTGTGAACTACCCACTCACTCTAGCTTAGGCAAGTGTGACCATGACGGCAGTCCGCGCGGGGGTTCTGGTTTGACAGTACGCGGGGGAGAACTGCTAATGTCTTTGCCGTGCACTTCTTCGGGAGTACGCGACGGCGGGTTGACCGAGCGGCCAATGGTATCTGACTGTAAATCAGACGCGAAAGCTACGGGGGTTCGAATCCCTCACCCGCCACAGTTCGAAAGAACAGCGGTTATGGCAAGCGCCACGTCCGCGAAGTTGGAATGCATTCCATTCGATTGGTAGGCTTTCCAAGGTTGCCCCGATAGCTCAGTCGGCAGAGCGTCTCCATGGTAAGGAGAAGGTCAAGGGTTCGATTCCCTTTCGGGGCTCCATTCATTCCCGTTCGCGGGGGTGGACGAGGCGAGGTAGCTCAGTTGGTCAGAGCGCACGACTCATAATCGTGAGGTCGCGGGTTCAAACCCCGCCCTCGCTACGACCGGTATGGCGACCGCCGTATCGTAGAACGACGAAGCACCCGCTTCACAAGCCGAACGTGAGGAAAAATAGTGGCTAGTAAGTCTGCAGACGTTCGCCCCAAGATCACCCTCGCATGCGAGGTTTGCAAGGAGCGTAACTACATTACGAAGAAGAACCGTCGTAACACGCCGGATCGCCTGGAGATGAAGAAGTACTGCCCCAGGTGCAATGCGTCGACCACACACCGCGAAACCCGCTAGGGTAGTCATCTTCTACGGCCTCCGCCTCAAGCGGGGGTCTTTTTTTGCCCGTCCGGCCGGTGATCGCCGCGATGGTTAAAGAGAACTGGACGATTTCGCGGCGATCTTCTTATATGAGGAGATCGGCCCAGAAACGTCCAAGTTATTTCAATCCGGGCGTAACGTGGACCGTATTGGGCGGAGCGCACCGAGAGCCCGGGGTAGGATGGAAGCTGAACGAGGAGGACACGTGCAATTCATCGAGGTTCCGCGCGAGGAATACGACGCCTTTGTGGCGAGCCACCCGCTGTGTAACGTGCTGCAGTCCTCGGCATGGGCTGAGGTGAAGGGCTGGGGCCATTCGCTGACGGGCTTGCGCGACGATACGGGTACCCTGGTTGCGGCGGGCCTGGTACTCAAGCGCCACCTTCCGTTGGGGATGAGCTTTTGGTACATGCCGCACGGCCCGATCCTCGACTTCGAGGGCCCCTACCTGGAGGTCTACCTGCGCGAGCTGCGCGCGTTCGCGAAGAAGAACCGGGCGGTGGCCGTGCGGATCGACCCGTTCGTGCCCGTCCGCAAGGCCCCGCTGGCCGAGCTACCCGAGCACTACGACCCGCGCGCCCGCCACATCGGCCGCCGCATCGAGTCCGCCGGCTTCAAGCATCTCGGCTTTGTCATGAGCCTGCACGAGTCGCTCCAGCCGCGCTTTATGCCGGTCACGTTCCGCCCGGCTGAGCTCGCCGACGCCGTCCCCGCGCCTGCAGGCGCCGCTCCTGCCGCCCAGCCCGGCATTCCCGCCGACGCCGTCGCCGCCTACCAGGCCACCTTGCCGAAGAAGTCGCGCACGCTGGCCAACAACGCGCGTAACCGATTCGTGGAGGTCACCTCGGGCGGGGCCGACGTGCTGAATGAGTTCCTCTCCGTCATTGAGCAGACCGAGGAGGAGAAGGGGATCCGCCTGCGCTCGCGGGAGTATTACGAGAAGATCCTTGCCGCCTACGGGGATGATGCCAAGATTTATCTGGCCACCCTCGACGTCGACTCCGCGATCGCCACCTACACCGCCCGCCGCGACGCCGATTCCGCCGAGCTTGCCGCTACCCCGGCCAGCGCGAAGAAGAAGCGCAACCGCCTGCAGGATTCGATCGCCTCGGCTGCCAAGAACATCGCGGAGCTCGAGGAGTCGGGCCAGCGCGGCCGCGTGACCCTGGCCGGCGTTCTCATGGTCCGCTTCGGCACTTCGGCGGAGATGCTGTACGCGGGCACGAACCGCCACTTCGGTAATATCCCGGCCCAGCACCTCATGTGGGTGGTGGCGCTCGGCGAGGGCTTCGCCTCTGGGCTGGAGTCCGTCTCGCTCGGCGGCGTGGACGGCTCGCTTACCGATTCCCTCATGCAATTCAAGTCCCGTTTCAACCCCGAAATCGTGGAGAAGATCGGGGAGTTCCAGGCGAACATCAGCCCGCTTGGCCGCCTGGTCAGCTACTACCTTTCGCGCCGATAGGAGATCCCATGTCGTGCCAGATCCCAGAACCGTCTGAGCCCACCACCACGATCCCGCCGGTGGCCACCACCCGCTATCGCGGCAACACGCTGGCGGAGATGACCACGATCGGCGTGGGTGGGCCGGTCGCGGAGATCGTCAACGCGCACGCGGAGGCCGAGATCGTCGACGCCGTCTCCACGGCCGACGCCGAGGGCCGGCCTGTGCTTGTGGTCGGCGGGGGATCGAACATCCTCGCGTCCGATCAGCCGTTTGACGGCGTGGTCGTCCACGACACCCGCTCCCAGATTGAGACCCTCATGGAGGACGGTTGCGGGGGCGCGGAGATGCGCGTCACCGCGGGCACGCCGTGGGACGAGGCCGTGGTCTACGCGATCGAGCACGGCTGGATGGGCCTCGAGGCGCTGTCGGGCATCCCGGGTTCGGTGGGCGCCGCGCCCGTGCAGAACATCGGCGCCTACGGCCAGGAGGTGGCCGAAACCCTTGCCCAGGTGCGCACGTGGGACCGCCAGACTGGCGAGTTCAAGACCCTGTTCCTCTCAGACATGAAGTTCGGCTACCGCGATTCGATCCTCAAGCGCTCGATTTGCGGTGGCAGCCCGCGCTGGGTGGTGCTGTCGGTGACGTTCCACATGCGCCGCGCCACGCTGTCCCGCCCGGTCGGTTACGGCCAGCTCGCGCGCACGCTCGGGGTGGAGATCGGGGAGCGGGCGCCGTCGTCGGACGTGCGGGCCGCCGTGCTCGAGCTGCGCGCCTCAAAGGGTATGGTCCTCGACGACGCCGACCGCGACACGTACTCCCTCGGCTCCTTCTTCACCAACCCGGTCCTCAGTGAGGAGCAGTCCGCCCTGCTGCCGCCCGAGGCGCCGCGCTTTGGGGTGGCGCGTCACGACGCCGTCAACCAAATTGGCGCCGCCGCTCCGGTAATCGAGGGGCAGGTCAAGACGTCGGCCGCTTGGCTTATCGACCACGCGGGCTTTACGCCTGGCTATGGCATGCCCGGGCCGGCGGCCCTGTCCACCAAGCACTGCCTGGCGCTCAGCAACCGTGGCGGGGCGAGCGGGGAGGACATCGCGGCGCTGGCGTGCGAAATCCGTGACGGGGTTGCCGAGAAGTTCGGCGTCACCCTCGTGCCCGAACCGGTGCTGGTTGGCCTGGAAATCTAGCCGGTCAGGAGATCTAGCCGGAGGGGCCGAGACGGCCCGGCCTAACCAGCCGGGTCAGGATCGGGCGCGGCCAGCCACTCCTCGACTTCGGCCAGCCACTTTTGCTTGGAGTCGATGCGGGCCATGGAGGCGGTGATGGAGTCGCGGGCGAAGCGGGCGAGGTCGGCGTCGGAAAAGCCCTGGTCGCGGGCGATCTGGTACTGGTCGGTCAGGCGGGAGAGGAAGAGTAGCGGGTCGTCGGCGGAGAGGGCGATCTGCGCGCCGGAGTTGTACAGCACGCGCAGGGGCACGTTTTCGGGGTCGGAGTACACGCCGAGCGAGATGTTGGACGCCGGGCAGACCTCGAGCGCGATGCCGGCCCCCACGATCCGGGCTAGCAGGTCGGTGTCTTCGGCCGTGCGCACGCCGTGCCCGAGGCGGGTGGGGCGCAGGTAGTCGAGCACCTGGCGGATGTGGTCCGGGCCGAGTAGCTCGCCGGCGTGCGGCACGCTGGCCAGCCCCGCGTTGCGGGCGATATTGAAGGCCGTGGCCCACTGGGAGGTGTCCCCGCGCCGCTCGTCGTTGGATAGGCCGAAGCCGATCACCTGGCCCGGCCCGTCGCCGGCGTGCTTGGCGGCCAGGCGCGCGAGCGTGCGGGCGTCGAGCGGGTGCTTGATTCGCGAAGCAGCCACGATGATCGCCACCTCCACGCCCGTCTCGCGCGAGGCCACCTGCGCCTCGTCGAGCACGATCTCCAGCGCGGGCGTGATGCCCCCAACGAAGGGCGCATACGAGGTGGGGTCGATCTGAAGTTCCAGGCGGCGCGATCCCTCGGCGGCGTCGTCGGCGGCGGCCTCCCGCACGATCCGGCGCATCGCGCCCTCCGAGCGCACGACCTTGCGAGCGGCGTCGTAGGCACGCTGGAAACGGAACCAGCCGCGCTCGTTCGCGGGCACCTGCATGGCCTGGGTGTCGGTGAGGTTGGCGGGCAGGCGCACGCCCTGCTCACGGGCGAGATCGATCAGCGTGGAGACCCTCATGGAGCCGGTGAAATGCAGATGAAGGTGTGCTTTGGGCAAAGTCTTCAGATCTCGCATGCGCCCATCCTAGTCGGTGCGGCATCCCAATACACGCCGCGCATTTGAGACCTTCCCCAATCACTCCTATAAATGAACCATGACCACCCACACCGAGCGCCGCGCTGTCGCGCTCCTCACCGGCCCGTCCGCGGGGGAGATGCTCTCCCTGGCGCTCGGCGAAGGGATCCTGCGCTCGTGGCGGCTGCGCGCGGTCAACCACAGGCCAGGCGCCGGGATCTCGGTGGGCTACTCGGTCACATGGGACGAGGTGCGCCACAAGTCGAGCGCGCGAGAGGTGCGCGAACGCCAGGACGGCTACGTCGTCGCCTCCACCGCCCGCATCCCCCAAAGTAGGCTCGACGCCGCCGGCGCCGTCACGCTCTACGCCGGCGACCTCCCCGTCCACCTGTGGGAGTTCCCCGGCGACCCGGAACTGCCCGCGCTCGCGGACGCCTGCAACCCGGAGGCCATGGCCGGCCTGGTGGGAGAGTGCGATGTCGAACTGCTCGGCTACCGGCCCACTCGCCGGGCCGTGCTACGCGTGCAGACGCACGCCGGCCTCAGCTACGCGAAGGTGGTGCGCCCCGACGCGCTCGACGCACTCATCACCCGCCACCGCGTCGTCGCCGACGCCGAGCTGCCCACTCCGCGCGTTGTGGTCTGCCGGCCCGACGGGCTGGTGGTGACCTCGGCGGTGGAGGGCGAGTCGCTCGCGCTCAGCTTCCAAAGCGGGCGCGACCTGCCCTCGATCTTTCGGTCGCTCACGCGCACGCTCAACGCCCTGCCTGCCTCCGCGCTCGACCTGAAATACCGGCCGGCGTGGGCCGAGAGGTGCGAGCACTACGCGCGGGCCGCCGGCGCCGCGAGCCCCGAGCTCACCGGCCGGGTCTTAGACCTTGCGGCGGGGATCATGGCCGTGCGGCGCAGCGCGGACTACGGGCCGCTCGTGCCCACCCACGGCGATTTCTACGAGACCAACCTGCTGGTCAGCGGCGGGCGGCTCAGCGGCCTGCTCGACCTCGACTCCCTCGGCCCCGGCTACCGCGCCGACGACTGGGGCTGCCTGCTCGGCCACCTCTCCGTGCTCCCCGGGTTGAGCGACAAGTACGCCGGCGCGCGCCAGATCCAGGAGGACTGGTATAGGCGCGCTTCCCACGACGCCGACCCCGCGGCCATCGCCGCCTCCGCCGCTGGCGTGGTGCTCTCGCTCGTGGCCTCGGCTCGCCAGCGCGGGCGCGCCGACTGGAAGGACCAGGCCCACTCTCGTCTTGTGGTGGCAGAAGAATGGCTCGCCCGGGCAAACCGCCCGGGCGAG
>NZ_KV793270.1:0-1305 GCF_001808405.1 Trueperella sp. HMSC08B05
TGAAGCGTCCTGGGTTTAGTTCCGCTTCTTTTACGGCCCTGTGTTGATGGGCTGGGTGAGATAGTACTCGGTTTCTACTTCTTGTGGGGTGGCGTAGTCCAATGCTTCGTGAAGCCGCTTGGTGTTCCACCAATGCGCCCACCGCAAGGTGGCCAGTTCGACTTCTCCGACCGATGTCCACGGGCCTTGGGCATGAATCAGTTCCGCCTTGTAGAGACCATTGACTGTTTCGGCTAGTGCATTGTCATAAGAATCGCCGACTGTTCCCACACTCGGGCGTATTCCTGATTCCGCTAGGGCGGTGGAATACTTCAGCGACACGTACTGGCTGCCCCGATCGCTGTGGTGAATCAGCTGGTTACCATGGATTCGTCCGGCAGTCGTTAATGCATGCTCCAAGGCCTCCATGGGCAGCGCATCGGTGCGCATCGTCGAGCGTGTAGCAACACCAACAATTTTTCGGCTGAAGACATCCACGACAAACGCGGTGTAGGCGAATCCTGACAGGGTACGAACGTATGTAATATCGGCAACCCACAACCTGCCTGGCGCTTGTGCACGAAAGTTTCGCTGCACTAGGTCCGGGCGATGATCCGGTGTCTTCGGGCTAATCGTTGTCACGGGCGTTCGCCCACGTCTGCGGCCGGAAACACCTGCTAGCTTCATTAATCGGGCGGTCTTGTCGCGGCCGATATGAAAGCCTTCACGGTTCATCGCGTGCCACATTTTGCGGATGCCGTAGACCGAGAAATTCTGCGCATGCACACGCTGTATCTCTGGGATGAGAAGGCTATCGCTTAAGGCCCTTGCGCTGGGAACGCGTGTGGTGGCTTTGCGGTAGCCGCGTGAGGTGATGAATCCACGATCTGCTTGTTTGAGGACTCGGCAGATGGCCTCGACCCCAAACTGATCTTTGTACGCGTCGATGTAGGAGATCATTTGGTCGTGGGTCGGTCGAGTTCCGCTGCGAAAAAAGCCGAAGCAGTCTTAAGAATCCCGTTTGCTCGTTTCAGTTCGCGGTTTTCGCGGCGCAGACGCTTGAGCTCTTCTTCCATTGTTTCGCCACCTGAAGCGTCTGAGTCATCACGTACTGAAGCGCTGTCACGGTACCAAGCCCGCAACGTGTGGTGAGATACTCCAAGGAGCTCGCCGACCTCTGTGTAGGCGCATTGCAGTGAGCAGGACTCCAGGCGGACCATTTCGATGATCTGATGGACCGCCTTTTCCTTGAACTCGACGGAATACTTTCTAGGCATAGTTCAATCCTTCCTTAGCTGAGGTAGGAACTAAACCCAGGACGCTTCA
>NZ_KV793271.1:0-32305 GCF_001808405.1 Trueperella sp. HMSC08B05
TCCAAGTGCGTGGGCTGCCGCTACTGCGAGTGGGCCTGCGCCTATGGCGCCCCGCAGTTCAACGCGGAGCAAGGCCACATGTCCAAGTGCGACCTATGCTACGACTACCGCTCCACCGGGCAAGACCCGGCGTGCGTGGCGGCCTGCCCATCGCGCGCGCTCGGCTGGGGCCCGATCGACGAGCTACGTAGCGAGCACGGCACGAACGACGCCGTCGCCCCGCTCCCCGACCCCTCGATCACCAAGCCGCGCCTGGTCATCCACCCACACAAGGACGCCCAGCCGTGGACCTCCACCGCCGGCTCGATCGCTAACCCGAAGGAGATCTGATGAATCTTCACGAACTGCCGATGATCATCTTCACGGTCATCGCCCAGATGTGCGTGGGCATGTTTATCATCCTGGGTCTTGTGCAGATGTGGCTCGCTGCCCGCACCGACGATCGCACGGCCGACCGGCTGACCACCCCGATCGTCTACCTCATCGGCCCGGTGATGGTGTTCGGCCTGGTCGCCTCCATGTTCCACATGAACGACGTCACCCACACCCTCAACGTGATCCGCAACGTGGCCACGTCATGGCTGAGCCGCGAGATCGTGTTCGGCGTGGGCTTTGCGGGCCTGGGCTTCGTGTTTGCCTTCATGCAATGGTTCAAGATCGCCTCGTTCCGGCTGCGCCAGGGCGTGGCGGCGCTGGCCGCGCTATTCGGCGTCGCGCTCATCGTGTCGATGTCGATGATCTACGCGAGCCTGCCCACCGTGCCCGCCTGGTACACGTGGGTGGTGCCGTTCCAGTTCTTCGCCACCGCGATCGTGCTGGGCAGCGCCGGGGTGACCATGGCGCTCGTGCTCATGACGCTCGTGCGTCAGCGGCCCGCTAAGGACGCGCCCGTGGAGGTGCCGGTGCGCAATACCACCGACCCCGCCGCCGGCAAGACCTGGAAGGAGACCCTCGGGTTCACCCCCAACAAGCGCGAGATCAACGCCGCGCCCACCGCCGAGGAGTGGCGTTGGACCGTGTCGATCATCCGGCTGTGTGCCGCGCTCGCCGCGCTGGCGGCCGTGGGCGTGCTCATCTCCTACGTCGCTCACCTGCAGAACCTCGCGATGCACCCCGAGCCGGCCGCGGCAATCTCCGCCGCCGCGTTCACGGGCGCGTTCTTCTGGACCCGGCTAATCCTGCTGGGCGTGGGCGCCGTGGCCGTCGGTTTCGTTGCCTACAAGATGGCCGACGACGCCGCCCTCGCTCGTCTCACACCCCTCGCGGCCTGGGTGACACTCGGGTTCGTGGTACTGCTCGCCGCCGAGTTCATGGGGCGCTCGCTCCACTATGACTCCCAGCAGCTGATCGGTATCGGATAAGGCTGAGCGGCCGCGCGCAGTCGGACGCTGGCCGAGCGGTCGTGAGTCGACTGGGCGGTCGTCGTCGGCAAAACGGCAAGACGTCAGCAGAGGTGCCCCCGGTTTTTCGCCGGGGGCACCGTGCGTTCGAAAACTGTCGGAGGGCGCTCGTAGGATGGAAGCATGAAGATGCCACAGGCTACGGCCACAGATTTTTCGGACCCTTACCTGCACTTGGAGGACATCGATGCCTCGCTGGAGTGGGTGAGCGAACAGTCCGATCGCACCCTCGCCGAGTTTGACGGCGGGGCGTTTTCCGCGTACCGCGATGAGGTCGCGGGCATTCTCTCTGCCACGGACAAGCTCGATACCGGCACCAAGCGCGGGGAATGGATTTACAACTTTTATACGGACGGGGATCACCCACGCGGCCTGTGGCGGCGCGCCCGGCTTGAGGAGTACCTGAGCAAGGAGCAGGCGGAGATCGCGTGGGAGGTGTTGCTCGACATCGGGGCGCTCGGCGAGGCCGAGGGCGAATCGTGGGTGTTCGGCGGGGCCTCGTTGCTCTACCCCAGTTATGACAGGGCGCTGATCACGATGTCGAAGGGCGGGTCGGATGCGAACGTCGTGCGGGAGTTTGACGTGGAGGCCCATGCCTTTGTGGAGGGCGGCTTTGAGAAGTCGGAGTCGAAGGGCTCAATGAGCTGGGTGGATCGGGACACGGTGGTGATCGGCGCGGACTTCGGACCGGGCACGCTGACCGACTCGGGCTACCCCAAGAGCGCCCGGCTGTGGCGGCGCGGGCAGGATTTGGCCAGCGCGCCCGTCATCATCGAGGGTGCTGCTACCGACGTGCTGTCGGGGGCGTACTTCGACCACACGCCGGGGCATGAGCGGCTGGTTGCCTTCCGCTACCCGGACTTCCGCAGCACGATCTCGTTTGTTGCAGACCTGGAGGGCGTGCTGGCCGGTGGTGGCGGGGCCGTGGTGGGGCCGGAGGGCGAGGCGCTCGGGGCGGGCCTGCCGAGTGCCCTGACGCAGGTCAACATGCCGCTGTCGGCCGAGGTCGGCTTCGTACGGGACTGGCTGCTGGCCACCCTCCGCCATGATTGGGAGCTCGATGGGGCCACCTTCCCTGCGGGGGCTGTGGTGGTGATGCCAGCATCGTCGCTCACGGAGCCGCGGGCGCAGGACGTGCAAGTGCTGTACTCGCCCTCCCCCACGTCGTCGTTCCTGGACCTCACCGTCACCCGCACGGGCCTGGTGATGACCATCCTCGACAACGTCAAAACCAAGCTGTTCTTCTGTGCTGAGGGGCGGGCGGCCGCAGGCGTCGTCGAGCCGTGGCAGATCGCGGAAGTCACGCCGAAGGCGGCGGAGTTCGCCGCGGTGGGAATCGCGGCGGTGGATCGGCTGGAGTCGGACGAGGTGTGGCTGACGGTCGCGGATTTCGTCACGCCCACCACGTTGTATATGGGTGAGATCGGGCGTGAGGAGCTGGCGGTGCGCAAGCTACGCTCGGCACCGGCGCGCTTTGAGGCCGCGGGGCTGGGGATCCGGCAGCTGTGGGCCACGTCGGCGGACGGCACGGAGATTCCCTACTTCGTGGTGGGGCCGGAGGAGGCGCTGCGGGGCGGGCGTCCCACCCGCACGTTGCTTGACGGGTACGGAGGGTTCGAGGTCTCGCGCCTGCCGTCCTACCTGGCCACCTACGGAAAGGTGTGGTTGGAGCGGGGCGGGGTGTACGTCGTCGCGAACATCCGTGGCGGCGGCGAATTCGGGCCGGCCTGGCATCAGGCGGCGCTCAAGGAGCGCCGTCACAAGGCGTATGAGGACTTCGCGGCGGTGGCGGCGGACCTGGTGGAGCGCGGCATCACCACGGTGGCGCAGCTCGCGGCGATCGGCGGCTCGAACGGCGGGTTGCTCATGGGCAACATGTACACCACGTACCCTCACCTGTTCGGGGCGATCGTGTGTCGGGTGCCGCTGCTGGACATGAAACGCTACTCGCACCTGCTGGCGGGGGCGTCATGGATGGGGGAATACGGCGATCCGGACACGGAGGACTGGGCCTACATGGAGCAGTACTCGGCCTACCACAACGTAGGCGAAGAGCCGCACCCGCCAATCCTGCTCACCACCTCCACGCGCGATGACCGGGTGCACCCGGGCCACGCCCGCAAGTTCCACGCGCTGCTGAGCGCCATGGGCCACGAATCGTGGCTATACGAAAACACCGAGGGCGGGCACGCGGGTGCCGCTGACATCGAACAGGTGGCGCTCATGACCGCCCTCATCTTCTCCTTCCTTGACCACAAGCTCGCCAAGTAGAGCACAAAACACCAATAGAGCGGAAAGACCATCATGATGAACGAAGATCGTATCGACGCCCTCGCGGCCGCCTTCCTCACCCTGGGGCGCCTGCACCTCGACGCGCCGGATGAGGCCACACTCGGCCAGTTGCGCCAGATGTACACCGAGTGGCCGCTGGCCGGCACAAAGTCGCCGCACACGGCGGCCGGCCTGCTCGACTGGGCCGAGTCGTTCGAGAAAGGGGAGAGCACCGACCAGCTGCGCTCGGACATCAACGCCCTCTACGGCCGTACGGCCACCGCGCTGGTGCCGCCATTCGAATCAGTGCACCGCGGCAAGGACGGGCTGGTGTTCGACGAGGAGACGCTTCAGGTCCGCGCCGAATACCGCCAGCTGGGGCTCGAAGCCCCCTACCTGCACAAGGAGCCGGACGATCACGTGGGCCTCGAGTTCGACTTCGTAGCCCAGGGGCTCGTTCGCACGCTCGGTGCGCTCGAGGTCAGTGCGCTGACGGACGCGAACCGGTACATCGACGTCGTGGGCAGGTTCTACCGGGAGCACCTGGAGCTGTGGGCGCCGCAGATGCTCGCCGCCGCACGGGAGCACGCCGCCACGGCCTTCTACCGCGGGGTGCTGGCGCTCTCGCTCGGGGCGCTCGACGAGCTCGGCGCGCTGCTGGCCGATCAGGAGTAGCAGCGATTTGTGGTGTGAAGGCGCGCGTCGGCGCGGCTGGCGTGGACTAGTGGGTGCGGGGAGGTCAGTGTGAACGAAACGGCGTGGCTGTTCGTCACCACCGGCATCGGGCTGGTGGTGACGGTGGCGGCGATCCTTGGCCTACAGCGATGGGCCGGTGTGAGGGCCGGGTGGCAGCCGATGGTGGCAACCATCCGAGCCGTGGTCCAGCTCGCGGTGCTCGCACTGGTGTTGCACGGGGTGTTCACGTATGCGTGGACAGCCGCGCTCATGCTGGCCGTGATGATGACCGTGGCCTCACTGACCGCCGGGAAGCGACTCCACGAGCTGCCCTATGGCAGGCGGGCGGCGGCGATCGGGATCGTCGCCGCCGCGGGTACCACCATCGCCCTGGTGTTCGGGGTGCGGATGATGGAGTTGACGGTCTCGAACTTCATTGCCATGGGTGGGATCATCACGGGCAATTCGATGTCGGCGGCCACGTTGACCGGGCGGCGCTTCCTTGCGAGCTCGCAGGCGCAACGCGGGGAGGTTGAGGGCTGGTTCGCGCTCGGGGCGCCGTCGAGCACGGCGTTTGGGCGGGTCAGCCGCACGGCGATCGAGGAGATGTTGCTACCCACAATCGACCAAACCAAGGCCACCGGCCTGGTGACCATGCCGGGCGCCTTCGTGGGCGCGCTAATCGGCGGGGCCTCGCCGCTGGAGGCCGCGCGCTTCCAGGTGGTGGTGCTGGTTTCCATCATGCTGGCGCAGACGATCTGCGGCATCATCGTCACGCGCGTGCTCTCGCGCGCCACGGTGATCGTCTCGGACGAGCAGCCGGCGGCTCCCACATCCGACCACAAGCGGGACAAGGCCACGCACGCGAAAGGCGAGGCGCCGAGGCAGGCCGATGCTGCCAACTCCGGGGCCGAGCCAGAGAAGTCCGGGGCCGAGTCGGACACCTCCGGGGCGTCCGTAGAGCCAGATTCCGGCGATTCCGACCCCGCCGGCCCTGCCGGCTCTCCTACGTCCGACACTCCCGAATCTCCCGAGCCGGCCGAGGCCGAGGGGGACGCGGAAGACGACGATCGTCGTCGTGCGGAGGACGCACTCCCGCGCCGGAAACGCAACCTGGGAAAGTAGCCCTTCCATCCGTCGTACTCGCCTGAATTCCGTGAATGATCATGCAAAAATAGAGGTATGAGCGAGATTATTGGCGTAGATGTTGGCGGCACGAAGATTGCTGCCGGTGTAGTCGACCAGCATGGCAACATCCTCAAGATGGCCCGCAAACCTACGGATACGCGCACGGCCGACTCCGTGGTTGCCACAATCCTAGAAGTGATTGAGGAGCTCGGCGCCCACGACGCCGACGCGATCGGCATCGGCGCTGCCGGCTTCATCGAGGAAGATCGCTCAACAGTCACGTTTGCGCCGAACGTCAACTGGCGAAACGAGCCGCTTGGCCAGCGTGTGGAGGAGGCGACCGGCCTACACACAGTGGTTGAGAACGACGCAAACGCGGCCGCCTGGGGCGAGTTCCGCTTCGGCGCGGCGCGAGAGTACAACTCGGCGGTGGTGGTCACGGTCGGCACCGGCATCGGCGGTGGCATCATTCTTGACGGCAAGCTGGTGCGCGGCTCGCGCGGGTTCGCGGGCGAGATCGGGCACATCAACATGGTCGAGGGTGGCATCCCGTGTGGCTGTGGCTTGCGCGGATGCTGGGAGGTTTACTCGTCGGGCGGTGCGCTGCTGCGTGCGGCACGCAAGATTGCCCGCCAGGATCGCGAGCGCTCCGCCGGCATGCTCGAGCTCGCCGCCGGGGACCCGGAGGCGATCACCGGCCTCATCATCACCGAGGCCGCACAGAAGGGCTGCAAGGGAGCGAACGACGCGTTCGCGGAGATCGGGCGCTGGCTCGGCCAGGGCATGGCCGACCTGTCCGCGTTGCTCGACCCGGAGGTGTTCGTTCTGGCTGGCGGCGTGTCGGAGGCGGGCGGGGTCCTGCTTCGCCCGGCGCGTGAGGCCTTCCTTGAGCGCCTCACGGCCCGCGAGTACCGCCCCGAGCCCGCCGTGCTCCTGGCTTCCCTCGGCAACGACGCCGGCATTATCGGCGCGGCCGACCTGGCGCGGGAGTAGTTCGGGCCGCGCGAGCGGGTGGGCTCGTGCGCATTTGAATTTCCTGGACGTTTTCGGGGCGATCTTCTATGTGGGAAGCTCGCCCCGAAAACCTCCAATCTCTTTTAATCTCCGCGTGCAAGGGAGCCGATAATCCGGACTTCCATGGTTCCAGTATCAGTATGCGCCAACTGGTCACTGCCCCGAGCGCCGACACAACTCGTGAACCTAAGCCCTACCGGGCCCCTCTAGCAACCGGCAGCCAGCATATTCACGACTTCCGCCCACGCCTCGCCACGCTCGCCTTGCACTCTCACAGTCGTGCCAGTGTTGCCGCGAGCGCCTCCGCATCCTCGGGGGTGTCAACATCGATGCACCAGCCCTCGCGGTCCTCGACCCGCGCCACGTCAAGCCCGCCGAACGCGCCCCGGATCGAACCGTGCCGCTCGAAGGTCAGCGCGCGCAGGGCACTCAGCCGGTACACGCCATGCAGGTATTGCGGCCAACCCTCGCAGTTCGCGGGAACCACACCGTCACACTCGACGCGCTCGAGCAACCACGGGTAGAGCCGCGGCGCGAGGGGAGCATCGCACGTGGCCAGCCCGACCACGGCGTCGTCGCCGAGATCTAGTTCGGCAAGGCCGGCGGCGACTCCCGGTAGGGGGCCGCCGCCGGGCGGATCCTCCAACGTGCGCACGACTCCCTCCGGGACTTTCACGCCGTCCGGCGCGATCACCACCGCTTTGCCTGAGAAGCCGATTCCGGCGAGCTCGTCAAAAAAGATGTCAAGCAAGCGCCGGCCGCCCACCACATAGTCAGGTTTGGAAGCACCCCCGAGGCGCGCCCCCGTTCCCCCAGCTTGAACGATGACTGCGGCTAGTTCCATACCCTCCAGCCTACCCGGCCGCCGGGCTATCGGCGCCACCCCCGACACAATTCGTGAACCTAAGACCCACCACGCGCCTATAGCAATCGCCAGCCGATATATTCACGACTTCCGTCGGCCAGGCCGGCCGGAACAGGTACCGGCGCCCGCGGGCACACAAATGGCGGGGAGCGCCCGCTCCCCGCCATTGCCATGCCTATGCGCTGAGGCGTACCCTAAGCCCTCGGTCTGTGAGTCTTAGTCCTCGTTCGGATCGGCCTCGGCATCGGCCTGAGTCTGGTGGACCGTGCCCGGTTCGTGGTCCGGCACCGCGTAGATGGTGTACAGCTTCAGCGGCTCGTCACCAATGTTGGTGACGTTGTGCCACACGCCGTCGGGCACGAAGATCGCGTCGTCATCCTCCACGATGCGCTCGAAGTTGAGGTCATCCTCCGCGGGACCCATCTGGCATTTGCCCTTGCCCTGCTCGATGCGCAGGAACTGGTCAATGCCGTGGTGGACCTCCAGGCCGATGTCACCACCCACCGGGATGGACATCACGGTCATCTGGAGGTGCTTGCCGGTCCACATGGTGGTGCGGAAGGTGTCGTTATTGAGGGTCTCGCCCTCCATGTCGATCACCCATGGCTTCTTACCCTGATCGTCGTAAACGCCTGCGTACTGCATTGTGCCCTCCTTAAAGGCTTGATTGCTTCCATTATCCCGCAGGCGCCGCTCCCCGGCCGCGCACTTCGCTAGCAAAGTAATTAGGTGAGCCTAAGGCTTCCGCCGCCCGACTTCCCTCACGCCCATGACCCACACCAACGCCACCACCAGCAAAATCGCCCCCGAAAAAGCGTAGGCGAGCAGGTATCCGGAGTGATCGATCATCACCCCGGCGGCGATCGGCCCGAGGATCTGCCCCAGGTCCGAGGACTGCTGGAAGAAGGACACCACCTTCGACCCCGGCCGCTCCCCAATAATGTCGGCAACGGCTCCCTGCTGCGAGGGCTGGATCGCCCCGGACCCGAAGCCTCCCATGAACGACGCCACCAGGATCAGCGCCGCCGAATCCCACACGCCCATGAGCACGGTGAACACGCCCGAGATCGTCAGCCCGGCCACCACCAGGTACTTGCGCCCGTACAGGTCAGACAGGTAGCCGGACCTGGTGAGCGCGAGCCCGTTGCCCGCCGCGAACGCCATGAGCGCGGCGCCCGGCAGCCACGTCGGCGCGCCGGGGATCGCGGCCGCCAGCAGCGGCACCACCGCCACCCGCACCCCGAAGCTCGTCCACCCCTGCGCGAACGCGGTCAGTAGCACGATCTTAAACCGCCGCAGTTGCAGCGCTTCGGCGATCGTCATCGGCTCCGGCGCACGCACGTTTTCTCCGACGACGCCGTCGCCCGGCTCGCGCAACACATCCCCGGCTGCGTCCGCCGCGGCTCCCGCGAGCGCCGCCCGCGCCTCGCCCTCAGACCCGCCAGCCCCTCGCTGCCCTTCCCTCGGGATCAGCACGAACACGATCGTTGCCGCGATCAACAACAGGACCGCGTAGATGGCGAACGGCCAGCGAAACCCGAGCGGTGCGAGCACCCCGCCCACAGCCGGCCCTAGGATCGAACCGAGCAAGAACCCGGAGCCATACGCCGCCGAGGCCCGCCCCCGTGCATGCACCGGCGAAAGCTTGATGATGAGCGACATCGCCGCCACACTGAACATCACCGAGCCAACACCGCCCGCCGCCCGCACTACCAGCAACTGCCAGTAATTCTGCGCCAACGCACTCGCCGCCGAAGACGCTGCCACAATCACGATCCCCACCATGTACATCGATCGCTCGCCGAACCGGGCCGCGAGCGCACCAGACACCGGCGCAAAACTGAGCCGCATGAAAGCGAAGGCGGACACGACAACGGTGGCGAGCGTCGTCGTGACACCAAAGCTCTTTGCGAACTGGGGAAGGACGGGGGCCACAATGCCGTATCCAAGCGAGACGACCACCGCGGCCGCCACCAAAACCCAGATTTCGCGGGGAAGTTGAACGCGCTCACTCACTCCGCCTTTCTACCACCTACCCGGGTAGGGTCAAAGCCCGATGTGAAGACCGCCACCGCGCTGATAGAATAGGGCGGACGCTGAAAGGATATATGGATGCAGCCGTACGAAACCTTCGCTGAACCGCTGACCATCATGGCCGATGGCACAATCAAGCAGCTGAACCCATTTTCTGGGACGGAGGTGTGGACTGTACCTGGGCGCGGCAACCGCCCGCTCGGGATCAAGTATCCGGACCCGCAACCGCTCGACCCGGCACACGACGGCCTCCACTGCGCCTTTTGCACCCAGCGCGTGCTCGAGACCCCGCCGGAAAAGTCACGCCTGATCCGCAAGGGCGACGACGCCGAGATCGTCCAGACCGACTCCGTGGACATGCTGTCGAAGCAGTGGGAGTTTCGGCGGGTGCCGAACCTGTTCGAGATCCTGTCCTTCGACTATTGGGCCGCGAACTACGACTACAAGCTGTCGCCGGCGGCCCAGCGCCGGATGGACCACTACATTGCCGACCCGGCCGGGCGCGCGCACGTCATGCGCGTGCTACGCAACAAGTATTGCTCGAGCATGACCCCGGAAGAGTTTGAGGAGCTACCGGAGGCCGACAAGATCAAGGGCGCCTACTCCTTCTTCGGGGGCGGCCACGACCTCATCCTCAGCCGTCGCCACTTCGTGGACGGGGCGACGGACGACACGCAGCTTGCGGCGTCGGGAACACTGACCCCGCAAGAACACGAGTGGTACATGCGCATGAGCGTGGAGGCGATGCGCGACCTGTATGAGACGAACCGGTACGTTCGCTACGTGCAGGTGTTCCAAAACTGGCTCAAGCCCGCAGGCGCGTCCTTCGACCACTTACACAAGCAGCTCGTGGCGATCGACCAGCGCACGGTCAATGGCCGGATGGAAGTGGCGAAGGTTCGCCGAAATCCGAACCTGTACAACGAGGCCGGGGTCAACTACGCCAGCTACCACAACCTGGTGATCGCGGAGAACAAGCACGCGGTGGCGATCGCAGGCTTCGGCCACCGCTACCCCACGCTGGAGATCTGGTCGAAGTCGCCGCGAATCCAGCCGTGGGAGCACACGCGCGAGGAGCAGCGCGCCATGTCGGACCTGGTCCACGCAATGCACGCCGCCACCGGCGCGCACGTGCCCACCAACGAAGAGTGGTACACGAAGCCCTTGGATTCCGACGTCAACATGCCGTGGCGGATCCTCCTCAAGTGGCGCGTGTCCACCCTGGCCGGCTTCGAGGGCGGCTCGAAGATCTACGTCAACACGATCGACCCGTGGACCTTGCGCGACCGCGTGGTCCCCCGTCTGCTCGAACTTCGCGCGGAGGGCAAGCTCGCCGGCGGCATCTCGGTGGCTACCGAATGCTCCTGCGAGGTCAACTGCCTCAAGTACAACCCGACGCTGTAGCCACCGGGGCGCCCGGCGTGGCATGGACCCAGGCTGCACCTGTAGCAGTGGGCCCGGTTCTGCCGAACCGGGCCCACTATTTCTTGCTACCGCGTGCTACCGCCTGCGCGCGTAGCGCAGGAACGTCACACCGAGTGCCATCGCTCCCGCAGCAACGACCATGAGCGCGGACGTCTGCGCACCTGTCAGAGGCAGGGGCTTATCCGGCTTGGGTGTCGGCGTGGGAGTGGGCGTCGGGTCAGGCGTCGGGTCAGGCGTCGGGTCCAGCTCGGCCGTGTTCGTCACGATAACCGAGTAGTTCTCGCCAACCTTATCCACAGCCACCTCCGAGGTGAAGTCCTCCACCTCGTCCTCGGCATCCTTCCACACCTTCTTCACGGTGAGCTCGACCGGGGTGAGCACCACGAACTGGGCGGACGTGCGCATGCGCATCTTCGTATGGTCGGCGCGCCCCACGGCCTTGTTCACGACGACGTCTCCCGACTTCGCGTCCTTCAGCTCCGTCTTCACCGTGATGGTCTGGGTGTCGCCGTATGGGAAGTCGGCCTTCGTGACCACGCGGATCGCGGTCGCGTTCTCCTGCACGCCCTTGGTCCACATGTCCGAGGGCTCGCCGGTCTTGCCGTTCACCTTGGCGTTCGGGTCCTCATCGATCGTGAAGGCCTCGGCCGTCGTGCTGTAGACGGTCGCGCCTTCCCCTGCCTCGACACCCTTCACTACCAGCGTGCCGCTGAACTTCGAGCCCTTGTCGTCGCCGTCGTAGGGCAGCACATCGATGACGTCGGTGACGGTCGACTTCTCCGGGTCCTTTGAGGTCAGATCAACGGTCCAGGTGTTCACCGCGACACCGTTGGTCAGGGTGTCGACAACCGGCTTCTCCACATGCTTCTTGATGGAAGTGTAGCCGGCTCGCGGCACCGTCACCTTGACCTCAGCGCGGCGCGAGTTGCCCTGGCTCGAAGCGACCACGGTGTTGGTGAACACGGCACCTGCCTTGGCGTCCTTCGGCATCGTGGCCTTGTAGTTGATGGTGTACGGGTTGTTCTTGAGCACGTCAATATTGGGCACGACGTCCTCAACCGT
This sequence comes from Trueperella sp. HMSC08B05, assembly GCF_001808405.1. NCBI lineage: Bacteria > Bacillati > Actinomycetota > Actinomycetes > Actinomycetales > Actinomycetaceae > Trueperella > Trueperella sp. HMSC08B05. The sequence goes on from NZ_KV793271.1 coordinate 11,875, forward strand.
CCAGGTCAGCACCTGGCGGCCCTCCGCGTCCTTCGAGACCGTCGGCTCGGTGGCGGCACTACCTTCCACATAGGTCATGCCGGGCGCAAGGGTATCTTCGATCACCACGGTATCGTTCGGCATGTTCGCGATCACGGATTCAAGGCCAAACCGGATGGTGTAGTCCGCCTCGTCGCCGATCTGGACGTCATCGTGAATACGCTGCTCGACCACCAGGTAGAAAAACGACTGCGGCAGACTCGACAGATAACCATTCTCACGGGAAACACGGACTTTGACGGCTTTCACCGTCGACAGATCAGCGGGCCTTGTATAGGTCCACCCGTCCTTCTCATCCGTACCCTCGTCGCGTCTCGTCTCGACGGTACCGCATTCAAACAGGTTAGGATCTTTGACCTCGCCCGTGTAGTAGAGGATCTTGAGCTCCTCTACCGGATCACCGTAATACACATTCGGCTTGGCATCTACATCGGCCACGACGCGCGCATCCACGAAGTCGACGCGCTCCGTATCGAGGGTGTTGCACACCCAGGCGTCCGCCGCTGCCTCGGTGCGTTGCGGCACAATGCCAGACACCGACATCACGGTCGCACCCTTGGGCGCCCGCGAAGTATCCGACCAACCGATGCCGGGGTAGGCCTTCGGGTACTGCGAGGCTACCACCCAGGCGCCTGTCCAGTTACCGCGGACGATCGGAGCGCGGTTCTGATTGTTCGACGCGTCCTCAACCGACTCGGAGCCATCTGCAGCGACGTAGGTGGGTGTCGACGCTTTCAGCGTCACATTCGTGTTGTCATTCGCGTTATTACCGCTCCGCACATAGGGCACCTTCACGCGAAGCTCGCCGGCGGCGATCACCGAGTTCGGATAGTTCGGCTTCACCTGCGGCAGGCGCACACCGTTCGAGTCGAAGTAAGGACGATCACCGGAGTAATCGAGGTCCGAGAGCGTCAGGCGGAAGGTATTGGTATCCGGGTCCACCAGTTCGAACTTACAGATGGGGAAACGCGCGGTCTGATTCGCGGGGAAGCCGTCGGCCGAGTAGGGGTAGCCGGAGTGCACGCGGTCGATCGGAGCACACGCAACATCCTGCAACGTCACGCGCTCGTTGCGCACACCGTTAATCGTGATGTCGTAGCTGACCTCCGACGGGCCCTTGGAGGACCCCGCCGAGTGCACCAGCGAGAAGGGGAAGTTCAGGTCCTGGAAGTTGGGGGCCACGGCCGTCAACGACGACGGGCCACCGCCGTCAAACTTCGCATCCATGATGAAAGGCGCGATGATCGGGATCTCGGGCAGTGTAGCCTCAAGGCCACGGAACTGCGCCTTGGCCTTCACGTTTGATCCTGCCGGGCCGTCCACCTCGACACCCGAGAGGACCATTTGGGCGGTGCCCTGGTCGCGCGTGCCGATGTCGCAGGTCAACGTGCGGGCGTCTTCAGACAGCGCCGACTTACCGGCATCGCCACTCAGACACTGGCTCGGGATCTCGCCAAAATGAGCATTCTCCACTGTCACAACCAGCAGGTTGTCGGTGGTCGGTTCGTTTCCAGGGGCGGGGGCAGAATCGTTGATGTCCATCCACCAGATCATCGACAACACGTCGAGCCCGGAGGTCACCTGTTCCGGTTGGTTTTTCCATTGGACTTCGATTTCGTAGGCCTTCGTGCCGCCAGCGCTCTCTTCCTCGCCGTCGAGCGCGAAGCTCACCCGCGGGAACACCAGGAGCATACTGACCGTGAAGGCAAACAGGGCGAGCGCTCACAGACGCACATGCGACCTCAACCAAGCTAGATCCATCACGACGATGACAAGTCCTTCCTTTTCCAACAATCAGAAACGCAAGCACTCATCGGTGACCTCATCGTCTCACCGGGGCAATCCTACAGGCGCTCGCCACGTGCACGAAGCACAAGCCTATTAAACCAAAGACCACCCCCGCGACGTTTCACACTAGCCAAACCGGACCTCACATTCGGCAGTTCCGGCCTAGGAAATCAGCCGGCGGACCGTGTCCGACGCCGGGCTCTCGCGTAGCTCGTCGGCCGTGCCGAGCTGGATGAGGCGGCCGTCCTCCATGACACCGATGAGGTCGGCGACGTTGAAGGCCTCGTCGCGGTCGTGGGTCACGTAGATCGCAGTGGCCCCCACGGCGGACAGGATCTTCCGCAGTTGGGTGGATAGGCGTGTGCGTAGGATGCGGTCGAGCGCGGAGAGCGGCTCGTCGAGCAAAATTAGGTCGGGGCGCGGGGCAAGCGAACGGGCGAGCGCCACGCGCTGGGCTTGGCCACCAGACAGCGTGGAGATCGGGCGGCCGCCATAGTCGGGCAGGCCCACCAGCTCGAGTAGCTCGGCCACGCGCTCGTGCCGCTCGGCCTTAGCCACCTTTTGCACTTCGAGCCCGTAGGCGATGTTGCCCTCAACCGACCGGTGCGGGAAAAGCTGGCCGTCTTGGAACACCATCCCGATGTTACGCAGATGGACCGGCACCCCGGCCAAATCGCGCCCGCCGAGCGACACCTCGCCCGTCGCCGGCTCCAGGCCCGCCACGGCGCGCAGCAACGAGGACTTCCCCGAGCCAGACTCACCCAGCAACGCCAGGATCTGGCCGGTCTGCAGCGTCAGTGACACGCCGTTGACCGCGTGCACCGGCGGCTGATCGTAGGACAGGTCAAGGTTGACGAGTCTCAGCATTCTCTCTCCTTCACTCGCACCTAGAAGGCACTTGCACCTAGAACGCACCCCGGGTGCCGCTTGGCCGCACCAGGTCGGTGACGAACATGATCACGCCCGTGAGCCCTGCCAGGATCACGGACCCGGCTAGCGCCATCCCATAGTTGTCGACGCCCGGCCGGCCCAGCAGCTTCGAAATGAGCACGGGCAGCGTCTGGTAGTCGGGGCTGGCCAGGAAGGATGTGGCCCCGAACTCCCCCAGCGAGATCGCGAACGCGAACCCGAAGGCGATCCCCAGCCCGCGCGCCATGATGGGCAGGTCGATGGTGGCGAGCACGCGCGCCGGGCTCGCGCCCAGCGTAGCGGCGGCCTCCCGCATCCGCGGGTCGATCGCGCGCAGGATCGGCACGAGCGAGCGCACCACCAGCGGCAACGCCACCACGGCCTGGGCTAGCGGCACGATCAGCCCGGTCGGCACGGACTGCACGCGCCCCCAGGTGACGAGGAAGCCAAAGCCCACGGTCACGGCCGAGATCCCGAGCGGCAGGAGCACGACGCCGTCCAGCACCCGCTGCCCCGTACGGACGAGGCGCGTGCGAGGCCGGCGTGACAGCGCGAAGGCGAGGATCACGCCGACCACCAGCGACAGCGTCGCCGCATCGAGCGCAATTTTCACCGAGTGGTCGAGCGCGTCAAGAATAGAGGTGCCACCGGCGAAGCCGGCGCCGGGCTGAGCCAACACCCGGTAGTTGTGCAGGGACCACTGGCCCTGCGAGCGCAACGACCCGGCCAACAAGCCCAGCAGCGGCGCCGCCAGGAAAACCAACACGGCCGCGGTCACCACCATCGCCGGAATGGCCGCGCGCGTGGGCCGCTTCGCCGGCCGTTGCGTCACGTCCAACGCGCGCTCCGTCCGCGCCGACAGCGCAGTGGACACGATCAGCGCCACCACCACAATCACCAGCTGCAACACGGATAGAACGGCCGCGTGCCCCAGGTCGAGGTAGGCGGTGGACTGGACGTAGATCTCCGACTCCAACGTGCCGTACCCGGGCCGGCCCAGGGTCTGGACGATACCGAAACTCGTGGAGCAAAACAGGAAGACGAGCCCACCACCCGCCGCGATCGACGGCCCAAGCTGTGGGAGCGTCACCGTGAAGAATGCGCGTGCAGGGCTCGCGCCGAGGGTGCGGGCGGCGTCGGTGAGATCGGCGATCCCCGCCCACATCGACCCCACCGTCCGCACCACCACGGCGTAATTGAAGAAGACCATCGCGGCCACCACGGCCGCCGTCGTCTGGCCAAGCCCAAGAAAGCCGAGCGGGCCGGCGTCGTCGAGCAGCGCACGGAAGGCCACGCCCACCACCACGGTCGGCAGCGCGAAGGGAGCCGTGGCGAACGCGCGCGCCACCCGCGCCCCCGGGATCTTCAGCCGGTAGAGCACGTAGGCGCCCGGCACGCCCAACACCACGGAGATCGCGGTAGCCGCGAGCGCCATGCCGAGCGTCTGCCCGACAATCCGCCACGTCCGCCCCTGGCCGAGGACCTCGCCAAACATGGCCGCGTCTCCCAGGCCCATGCTGAGCATGCGCCCCACGGGCCAGAGGAAAAAGAGGATGAGGAAGAGCGCTGGCACTGCCAGCGCTGCACCCCACCCCAGGTGGGCGACTCTTCCTCTCACGCGTTAGCGGCCTTCGCGCAACGCAGACCATTCCTTCTGCCAGGTCTCACGGTTCTCCGCCACTTTCTTCGGGTCGGGCGTGAGCGAGTTCGCGGGGCGCTGGGCGTAGGTCTCCCACTCGGCCGGCAAGGCGACGTCGGCCACGGGGTACATGTACATCGTCTCCGGGATCTCGGACTGGACCTGTTCGGAGAGCATGAAGTCGATGAACTTCTCTGCGCCCTCGGCATTCTTCGCGCCCTTCACGACGCCGGCGTACTCGGTCTGCGCCACGCAGGTGCCGGGCACGTTGACGAAGGCGCCCTCACCGTAAGCGGGCGAAGAGGCGTAGGACAGCACGAGCGGGAAGGCACCCTTGCCGTCGGCAGCGGAGAAGTCGGTGTAGAAGGCGTCCGACCAGGAGTCAACCACCTTGGTGCCGTTGTCGAGTAGGTCGGTCCAGTACTGCTTCCAGTCATTGCCCGCCTCCTCGATCGTGCCCACGAGGAACGCCAGGCCCGGGCTAGAGGTGACCGGGTTCGTCACCACCAGCAGGTCCTTGTACTCCGGCTTGGTCAGGTCCGCGAACGACGTCGGCAGCTCCAGTCCGTGCTCCTCGAAGTAGGCCGCGTCCGCATTGAGGCAGACGTCGCCGTAGTCGATCGCGGTGAAGTCGCCAATGCGGCGGTCCGCGCCCGGGTCCGAGGCCGGGGTATACGGCGCGATGACGCCCGCGTCCAGCGCGCTCTGCGCGGAGAAGTTATCGATGCCGAACACGGCGTCGACAGTGGGGTTGTCCTTGTTGAGGATGAGCTGGTTGAGCACCATGCCGGCGTCACCGGGGGCGGTGGTCTTCAGCGTCATGCCCGTCTCCTTCTCGAAGGCCGCCTTGGCCTCGTCGGAGATCGAGAACGAGTCGTGGGTGAGCACGGTGACCGTGTCGCCCGTCGTCTTTGCCTGGTCAACGGCCGAGCATGCGGCCATCGTCGCGGTGAGCGTGGCGCCAAGCGCCACAACGAAAAGGCTCTTCGTCTTCATTTTTCCTCCCATGTGTTCGGGAGGGCCCGGGCGCACCCGGGGAGAGCTCGACTTCCTTCGCCGGTGCTAACCGGAGCAGGTTCGAGGGTCTGCGTTTCCGCACTCTCAGCGCATGTGCGCTCCCCTGTCGTACGCCTTACCGTACCAAATCGCCCACGACGACGTCGACCACGCCCGCGCCGCTCCCGCGGGCGCCTGCTATCGCAAATGCGGCACTAAACTGACAGATGCGGCACTAAATAACGGTAAAGTAGTGCCGCATCTTGCCGAGTAGTGCCGCATCTTGCCGAGTAGTGGCGCATCTTGCCGAGTAGTGCAGCATTTGCGTCCGAAGGCCCGAGAGGGCGAGGGCGCGAGAAGGGGAACGTTACGCCCCGTACCACTCCGCGGCTTTGCGCTTGAGCGCAGTGGACACCACGGCCGACACCACGGCGGTGACGGCGGTGAAGACCACGACGTCGCGCATCGGCATCTGCATCATCTCCGCCTCGTCAGTGGGACGCTGCTTGCCCAGTCCCTTCTCCCACACCTGGTTGACCACCAAGTTCGACGCCGCGCCGGCCGCGCCAGCGATTCCGACCGTGATCAGTTTCCAGCCGATGTTCATTGTTCCTCCAAAAACCTAGTTGGTCTCATCCTAGTCTCTGGCCAGCGCGTTCGCCCGGGCAGGCGGAATTGTCTGCGGCCAGGACCATTCCAGCCACCAGATCCTGCGGTCAGATCCGGCAGCCAGATCCGTCGGGCGGCGGGCTCATCCGTGGTCGTCGCCAACAGTCATGTCCTCGCCGAGCTCGTCGATGATCAGCGCGCTCTTGTCGATCCGGTCCGTGCGATACCCCGCCCGCGACATCATGTGCGCCGAGATCGGCGCCGTAATCAGCTGGAAGCCGATCACCAGCATCATCGTCCACGTCATGGTCGCACTGCGCACGATGAGCGAGACCCCCACCATCAGCATGATGAGCGAGAACGTCTGCGGCTTGGTGGCCACGTGCTGGATCGCCAGCAGGTCGCGGAAGCGGAACACTCCGATCGCGGCGATGAGGGTAAACAGTGAGCCTGTGACGATGAGAGTGATCCCCACCCAGTCGGCGATTTGTGCCCAGTTCACGGCTGCCTCCCCTCTTCGACGACGCCCGAGCCGCCAGCCGCGCCATTTCGCCCAGTAGCGCCCTGCGCGGCGTCATTCAGCCCACCGACGCCGCTCGGCCCAGCCACGCCGCTCTGCCCGGGGGCGTTCGGGGCGGCACCCCGCCGGGCGTCGTCGCGGCGCTCGGGGTAGCGCTTGGCCACCCCGGGGGTGATGAAGCGGGCGAGCGTGGTCGAGCCGACGAAGCCGACCAGGGCCAGGGCCACGAACAGGGCGAGTAGGTCCTCGCGGCGGGTGAGCGCGGCGAGAAGGGCCACCGCGCCGATGACCACCGAGGTCATGACGTCAAGCGCCACCATCCGCTCCAGGGCCGTGGGCCCGCGGAAGATCCGCATGAGCACCAGCAGCGACGCGATAAATAGCAGCGCCATGCAGAATCCGAGAACGTACGTCATGAGCTCCCCTCCCGGACCTCGCGCGGCTCACCCGTGGCCGGCGCGTAGGGGACGGGCAGGCGCCCGTAGCGGCGGGTGGGGCCGGGCACGTAGCCGGCGTCGACAAGCTCGTCGTGCGAAGCGAAAGCCCGCAGCACCCGTTCCTCGAGCTCGAGCACGGTTCGGTGCACGCCCTCCACACCGCCAGCCAGCTCGGTGTCGAACACGTGGACGTAGAGCGTGCCGCTCACGCGGTGCGCCTCGACCACCACAGAACCCGGCACTAGCGCCGTCATGCCGGCGATCGTGGCGAGGTAGACGTCGGAGTGGGAGCGCAGGTGGACGCGAATGATCGCGGCCTGCGGGTGCTTGCCGCGCAGGATGAACGCGGCGATCTGCGCGGAGGAAATGACGATGTCGATGAGGAAGCGCGCGACCAGCACGACGACGGCGATGGGCCGTGACCGCCCGTCGAACGGCGTGTAGGGGAAGGGCGCAACGGTGGTGATCCCGAGCGCCACAATGAGGCCGGCCAGTACGTTGCCCGCCGAGAACTCGCCCCACAGCAACACCCACACCGCAGTCAGCCAGGCGAGCATGCCCACCGAGGCATGCGGGAAGCGGCCAGGGCGGCGGGCGACGCGGTAAATGGCGCGCGCGGATGGCGTGTAGTCGTTAGCCACGACGGCCTCCTTCCTCGGTGCTCGCGGGCGCGGGCTGCCTCACGGCTTCGGGAACCTTCGACTCCCCGCTGCCGCGCCCGCCCTCGGGCAGGACGGCCACGATGTAGGGCGAGCGGGCCTTGAGCTCGGTGGCGGCGCCTTCGGTGAAGTTGTAGATCGGGCCGGCGAAGAAGGAGATGATGAGCGAGAACGTCACGAGCGCGCCGGCGGCGCCGGTCATCCCCCACGGGATCGGCTTGGCGGAGAGCGGTTCGGGGGCGGTCTGCCAGAAGGCCATGTTCCACGCGCGCGACACGGCGTAGAGGGTGAGCAGCGAGCAGACGATGCCCGTGATGATGAGCCCCCAGTCGATGATCGCGCCGCGGTCGACGGAGGCCTGAATGAGCCCCACCTTGCCGAAGAATCCCGACCCCGGCGGGATGCCCGCCAGGTTCAGGGCCGGCACGATGTAGAGCGCGGAGATGATCGGGGAGAGCTTGGCAAGCGAGCCGAGGCGGATGAGCGAGGTGGTGCCGCCGCGTCGTTCGACCAGGCCCACCACCAGGAACAGGGCGGTCTGGACGGTGATGTGGTGGACGGCGTAGTAGATCGTGGCGCCCAGCCCGTGCACGGAGTACAGCGAGATGCCCCAGATCATGAAGCCGATGTGGGACACGAGGGTGAAGGACAACAGGCGCTTGATGTCCTGCTGGGCCACCGCGCCGAGGATGCCCATGAGCATCGTGAGGATCGCGACGACGCCGATCACCAGCGTGAGCCGGTTGTAGGGGAAGAGGAGGGTCTGGGTGCGGATGATCGCATACACGCCCACCTTCGTGAGCAGGCCGGCGAACACGGCGGTGACAGGCGCGGGGGCGGTGGGGTAGGAGTCGGGCAGCCAAGCCGACAGCGGAAAGACCGCCGCCTTGATACCGAAACCGACCAGCAGCATCACCTGGATCGCGATCCGTACGCCCGGGTCGATCTCGGGTAGGCGCAGCGCCAGCTGGGCGAGGTTGACCGTGCCCGCCGCGGCGTACGTCATCGCGATGGCAATGAGGAAGACCACCGAAGAAATGAGCGAGACCACCACGTACACCGTGCCTGAACGGATGCGGTCGCGCGTACCGCCCAGGGTGATGAGCACGAACGATGCCGTCAGTAGCAGCTCGAATCCCACGTAAATGTTGAACAGGTCCCCGCTGAGGAACGCGTTCGACACGCCCGCCGAGAGCAGGAGAAAGGCGGGGTGATAGACCGCGATGGGGGCGGCGTCGTCGCCGTCGGCCGCGCCCTGGGCCAGCGAATACAGCAGAACCGTGAGCGTGACCGTGACCGAGGTGAAGAGCATGATGGCGCTCAGGCGGTCGGCCACCAGCGAGATGCCGACGGGGGCCGCCCAGTTCGCGACGTCAAGCACAACCGGGCCCGACGCGGACATCACCAGTAGCGTGCCTGCGACCAGCCACACGATGCCAAGGATGCCGGCCGAGAGGATGCCCTGGAGGCGGCGCACAGAGGCAAACGCCAACGACAGGCCCGCGCCGAACAACGGCAGCACCACGGGCAGGGCCACGAGGAAGTCCCAGGTCATGAGCGCCTCCCCTCGTGAGGGCCGGGGTGGGCCGCGGGGGCGGCGTCGACGACGGCCGGGCCAGGCTCGTCGGGAGAGGCCGGGTCGTCGTCGGTCTCGTCGCGGATGTCGGGGGCGTCGAGCTCGAGGTCGGCGGGCTTGTCGGTGCGGGCCTCGAACTTGGCGTCCTCGGTGCGGTCGGCGATGCGGCGATCCTCGAGGTCGTCTTGGACCTCGTCGGAGGCGTTGAGCTGCCAGGAGCGGTAAGCGAGCGCGAGGAGGAAGCCGGTGAGGGCAAGGGAGATGACGATCGCGGTGAGCATCATGGCTTGGACCAGCGGGTCGGCCATGTCTTCTTGCGCGGCCTCCCCCACCATGGCCGGCGCGCCAGAGGGGCCGCCCGCGATGAGCATGAGGATATTGACCCCGTTGGTGAGGGCCGCGAGGCCCAGCACGATGCGCGACAGGGAGCGCTCAAGCACCAGATAAATACCGACGGCGACGAGCACGCCGGACACTATCGCGAGCGCAAGGGAGGAACTCATCGGGTTTCCTCCCGTCCGGTCAGGGCCGTGGAGGTGGTGGCCGGGTCGGAAGCGATGGTGGTCAGGCCCGTGGTGTCGATGTCGAACTCGCTCTCTGTGTGGGGCGGGTGTGCGGGGCCAGGCGCCGGGGCATACTGGGCCACAGCAGATTGGGCTGGGCCGGCCGTGGTGGGCTGGGCCGCGGGTGCCACTACCGGCGCACCCGCGGGAATCGGCGCGTCGGGCGCAACGCCTGGGACGGCGTCGTAGGAGCGGGCCTGCTCCGCGTCGGAGGTGTCCCGGCGGGAATCGGCGGAGGGGCGTAGCTGGTAGTGCGGCTCGTCGGCGGCTTCGACCTCGCCGTGGCGGTCGATTTCGGCGCCGAGGGAGCGCAAGACGTCGAGCACGAGGCCGACCACCACCAGGTAGACGCCGATGTCGAAGAAGATCGCGGTAGCGATTTTGACGTCACCGAAACCCCAGAGCATCAGCTCGATCTTCGCCGACTGTAGGATCGTGCCGCCGAGCGCCACCGGCACCAGCGCGGCCACGCCGGCGGTGGCTAGGCCCGCGCCCATGAGGTGACCCGGGTGGAGGGGGACGGCCGCGCCCAGCTCGTAGCGCCCGCCCGCCACGTAGCGCAGTACCAGCGCGATGCCCGCGAGCAGGCCGCCCGCGAATCCGCCGCCGGGGGCGTTGTGGCCTGCGAAGAGGAAGAAGACCGACACGGCCACGATCGTGTGGAAGACCAGGCGCGTGCCCACCTCTAAGATCACCGAGCGGCGCCCGAAGGGCACCTGGTCCGTGCCGACCAGCCAACGCCGGTTGCGGGCCGGCGCCACCACCGACGACTCGATCACTCGTGCCCGGGTCCGGCGCCAGGTGGGGCCGGCGTCGTCGCGCGCGGGGGCGATGAGCTGGCCGGCCACGTTCGTGCGCGGAGCTTGGAGGTTGCGGAAGCGGTCGATGCGCCCGCCGCGGTCGCGGATAAAGAGGAGGGAGGAAATGCCGATCGCGCAGGCCACTACCACGGCGATCTCGCTGAAGGTGTCCCACGCGCGGATGTCCACAAGCGTCACGTTGACGATGTTTTTGCCGTACCCGTAAGTGTAGGCCTCGTCGTGGAAGTTTACCGAGATCGGGGTGTGGATGCGGGCGCCGGCGGCGACGACGCCGAGGACCGCCGTCATCGCGCCAAACGCGGTGGCCACGATGATGCGCCACGTGCGCGAAAAGCGCAGCGGGCGGTGGGAGAAATAAGCGGGCAGTCGGCGCAACACGAGGATGAACACCACCAACGACATGGTCTCCACCAGCACCTGGGTAAGCGCAAGATCCGGCGCGCCGTAGAGCTCGTAGAGGAGGGCCACCCCGTAGCCCGACGCGCCGATCAGCAGCACGGCCTTCATGCGGTGGCGGGCGCGGGCGCCGAGGATCGCGGCCACGATTGTCACGACGCCGACCAGGGCCTGGGACACCGAGTCGTACGGGCGCAAGCTGATGCTTCCCTGCCAGTCGCCCACACTGAAGGCGAGCAGGACCGCGAAAGCGGTGAAGGTGAAGATCGTGGAAAGGTAAGCCGGGAGCGAGCCACGCTGGGTGAAGGCCGTGACCGAGCCCGACAGGTCCTCCAGGCCGGAAACGATCCTGTGGTAGACCCGGTCGGCTGAGACGGGGAAGTCGTGGGCGCGAAGGCTCGGCTCGATCGTGGTGCGCGCAGCAAACAGCACGACGCCGGCCGCGAGGATCACGGTCGTGACCAGGAACGGCGCGCCGATCCCCGGCCAGGACGCGAGGTGGCCCGAATCTCCCGGGAGGGCGCGGACGTAGGGCTGGAAGACGGCGTCGAGAAGCCCGCCCGCCAGGCCGAAAACGAGGCCGGCGAGGGAGAGGACCACGATGGGCGCGGTAAGCATGGGCGAGCGGCGCTTGACCGGGGTGCGGGCGCCGGGCTTGTCCGCGAAGGCGCCCCACCAGAAGCGCAGGGTGTAGGCGACCGTGAAGATCGAGCCGGCGGCGATCGCGAGCCAGGTGAGGGTATCGGCAGTGGTGCCGCCGATGAGCGCGTGGAGGGCGGCCTCCTTCGCCACGAAGCCCGCGAACCCGGGCACGCCCGCCATCGACAGGCCCGCGAGCGCGGCGGCCGACGCCGTGACCGGCATCTGGCGGCCGACCCCGGAGAGCTCGCGAAGGTCGCGGGTGCCGGTGGCCCAGTCGACCTGGCCGACCGCGAGGAAGAGCGTGGACTTGAACATCGCGTGGGCGACCAGCATGCCGAGACCCGCGAGCAGCATCGCCGGGGTGCCGTAGCCGACCATGAGGAGGATGAGGCCCAGCTGGGAGACGGTGCCGAAGGCGAGGACGAGCTTGAGGTCGTACTGCTTGAGCGCGCGGTAGCCGCCGAGGACCAGGGTGGCGATCCCGCCGGCAAGGATCATGTAGCGCCAGGCCGCGAGGTCGGAGAAGCCGGGGGCAAGGCGGGCCGCCAGGTAGACGCCGGCCTTCACCATCGCCGCCGCGTGCAGGTAGGCGGAGGTAGGCGTGGGGGCGGCCATCGCGGCGGGAAGCCAGAAGTGGAAGGGGATGATCGCGGATTTGGCCATCGCGCCGATGAGGACTGCCGCGACGGCGACGACGATGACGGCGTGCGGGGTCGACTCCGCGCCGATCGCCGCGACGCCGAGGGTGCCACTGCTGGCGGAGGCCACCAGCTCCGAGATCACATACGAGCCGCCCGGGATGTTACCCAGCGTGATGAGGCCAGCGAGCATGGCGAGGCCGCCCGCAGTGGTCACAATGAACGCCTGCATCGCGGCGCGGCGCGATGCCTGCTTGTCGAACTGGAAGCCAATGAGGAGGAAGGAGAAGACCGAGGTCAGCTCCCAGAAAAGGTAAAGGGCAAGCGTGTTGTCGGTGGTGACCAGGCCCAGCATCGCGCCCGCAAACGCCACGAAGACCCCCGCGAAACGGCCCATGCCGTGGGCCGAGGCGGAAAAATAGCGGGCGCAATAGAAAAGGACGGCTGTACCCACGCCCGTGACGATCAGGGACATCATCCACGAGAGGTGATCGAGGCGGAAGGTCAACTCCAGGCTCACTTGCGGCACCCACGCGTAATTCTCCGACGGGAAGTCACCGCGCATCACCGCCGGGCCCTGGGCGGCAAGGTAGACGAAAGAGAGCGCCGGAATCGCCGCGAGGTACACGTAGCCGCGTCGGCCCGCCTTCATGATCGCGGGCGCCGCGAGCGCACCCATCGCGAAAGCGGCCAACAAAATCAGCATACGTCTCCCCAGACCATGGCAACGAACAGGTGCTTTTCTCCCCTACTAATCCTAGAGAAAGAAATAAGAAATGTCGCGGTGCAGCCTGAGAGCAAAGCCGGAGTAGGGATGTGGGCGGCGGGTGCGGACGGGCGTGAGTCCGCCCGCCGGTGCAGCAGGCCCGCTCTTGGGCTGGCCTTAAAAGTTGTGGTCCGAGACGTCGATCCTGTGGAAATTCAGGTCCGAGCGGGAGGCAGTCGGGCCGCGCTGGCCCTGGTAACGCGAGCCCCTCGCCCCTTGACCGTAGGGAGCCTCCGCCGCCGACGACAGCTGGAAGAAACAGAACTGCCCCACCTTCATCCCCGGCAGCAACATGATCGGCATGGTCGCCGTGTTCGACAGCTCCAGTGTCACGTGACCGGAAAAGCCCGGGTCGATGAACCCCGCCGTCGAGTGCGTCAGCAACCCGAGTCGCCCCAAACTCGACTTGCCCTCGAGCCGGGCGGCGACGTCGTCGGCAAGCGTGATCTGCTCGTAGGTGGAGCCGAGCACGAACTCGCCCGGATGCAGGACCAGGCTGCTGTCCGCCGAGACTTCCACCAGGCGCGTGAGCTCCGGCTGCGCTTGCGACGGGTCGATCATGGGGTACTTGTGGTTGTCGAAGAGGCGGAAGAAGCGGTCCAGGTGGATGTCCACCGACGACGGCTGAACCATCTCCGGATCCCACGGGTCGATGGCGATCCGCCCGTCAGCGACGTAGGCCCGGATGTCACGATCAGAAAGAAGCATGTCCCAATTCTTTCACGGCCCGCGGTGGCGGGCGGCGGATTTCACCAAGTGGGTGGGCGCGGTCTTGGGGCGGGCGACGGTCTGCGGTCCAGGATCGGCCCGTGCGGCGGTAGCAACGCGGCCGGAGGGCTTGGAGGCGGAGACGGGGATGGGCCGATTGGCGTCGGAGGCGATGGATGGATAAGATGGGGTCACCCTCGCGGGCGTAGTTCATCGGTAGAATGGCAGCTTCCCAAGCTGCAGAGGCGGGTTCGATTCCCGTCGCCCGCTCCATTATGACGTCGAAAATGATAAGTAGGCGTTTGCGTTAGCGAGTATGCCCCAAGGGGGTCAAGAAATTCCCTTCCGTTAGCGAGTGTGTAGCGCGTTTGCTCTGACCTGCAGAAACGCTTTCCTCTCTTTCGACTGAGCGAGCGTTTGCGTTAGCAGGCGTTGATTTGGTCGAGGCGGACGCTATGGTTGGCGACCTCGGTGACGAGTTCGGCGTCGTGGGTGATGACGATGACGACGGCACCGGTATCAGCGAGTTTGCGCATCACTTGAGAAATTGCGACGAGGTGCTTGTAGCCCACACCCGATGTCGGCTCGTCGAAAATGTAGACCTTCTTGTTCGCGGCAAGCGCGGTGGCGATGACCAGGCGTTGGCGCTGCCCACCAGACAGCGCTTGCGGATGGTCGGACTCGTGCTCCGCAAGATCGAGTTCTTCAAGGATCGTGCGGGCGTCGATGTGTTGTTTTTCGGCTCTCGTTATCCCGAGCGTGACTTCGTCAATGACTGTGTCTGAGAATAGCTGCCGGGTGGGGTCTTGCATGACGAGGTATGCGTCTCGGCTGGTGAATTTTTGCCCATTGAGTGTGATGGATGCACCTTTGGCTTTTTCGAGTCCGCAGACGATACGTGCCAGTGTTGATTTGCCTGACCCGCACGGGCCCAACAGTGCGGTGATTTTCCCTGCCGGGAAGAGCAGATGGTCGATGTTGAGAACCGTGTTTCCGTGGCGGTAGGCGAAGGTGAGGTTTCTGATCTCCAGCCCATATCCTGCCGGTTCCGGAAGTTGTGGCATGGGCACGGGCACTAGGGATCGCAGCCCAAGCTGTTTGCGCTCCTCATCCGAGGTAGCGTAGAACTCTTCGCCGGTTGCGGTGAGGGCGATGTTGCCTTTATCGAAGCAGTAGACACGGTCGACGATCCCGGAAAGGAAGCTCAGCCGATGTTCAGCGATGATGATGGTGTGTCTATCGGCTTTGAGCCTGGCGATGAGTGTGGCGAGTTGGTCGATAAGATCAGCTGACAGGTTCGCGGTCGGTTCGTCGAACACGATCAGCGACGTGTTGTTGCACATGGCGACGGCGCAGGCCACGCGTTGCATCTGTCCGCCTGATAGTTGTGTGACGCGGGATTCTAGCAGATCGGCGATACCTAACTCGGCGGCTACTTCATCAATGCGTCGGCGAATGTCATGCGGGTCGCGACCGAGGTTTTCTGGACCGAAGGCGAGTTCTTGACGCACGTGAGTGGTGTAGAACTGGGTGCGCGGGTTTTGGAATACTGTCGAGCAGTGGTGGGCAAGGCGTGGCAGATCTGTTCGTGCCACGTCAATGTCGTCGACTGTGACGCTTCCGGTGAGGTCGCCGTCGTGAAAGTGCGGGATGAGCCCGTTAAATAGCCGTAGTGCGGTGGTTTTTCCTGACCCGGATGCGCCACACAGCAAGGTGACGGTTCCAGGTGTGATGGTGATGGTTGCGTCGTTGATTGAGGGATGGTCTGCTCCTCGATAGGTGAAGGTGACCCTGGTGGCTTGGGCTGTTGTCATAGGACGATTCTCCATATCGCGAAGCCGATAACGATGAGCAGAATGACTGCGTCGATCACACGGAATTTCACGACTGTGACCGAGGTGGACTTTGCGGTTCCGCCCAGTCCTCGCACGAGGGCGGCCGATGCCAGTTCGTCCCCGCTGCGTACCACGGTCGATAGCAGCGGGATTGTGAAGTATTGCGCCGCACGCAGTGAGAGCACGGACATCCCGCGTAGTTTCATGGCATCTGAGATCGCTTTAACCTCGTGGCCGATCACGGGCAGCACACGTAAGGCAACAGAGATTGGGATCGTGAAACAGGTCGGGATCCGCGAGCTGGCGAGTGCTTTTTGCAAGGTGGCGGGTCGGATCACGCCAATCGCGTAGGCTCCCATTCCTGCGCTGACACTGAATCGCCACATCAACTGCAAAAACAGCACGAAGAACGCGCCGGCCGTTGACTTCCACACCAGTGGTATCACGAAGACGAGCCCGCCGAGGACCGCAAACGTGGCCAAGTATACGGCCACCCAGCTCGGGCGCACGAGCGTGTTGGGGTTGATCGCAGCGCTCGCCAGCATCACGGCGGCGAATCCGCCCAGAGCACACACGAACCACGGCGAGTAGGCACTGTAGATCGTGGTGGAGACGATGACGAGCGCTGCGATAATCGTGCGCGGGTCGGGAAGTTTAGACAAGACCGGCCCGTTCAAAGTGTTTGCGCGCGACCCTGGTTCCCAACAGACCAGCAAGCCAGCCAACGATGAGCATCACGACGAAGAAGCCCAGCAGAATCGGAATCGTGACAACCTGCGCCATCTTGGCGGCGTAGTCTGCGCCCATTTGTTCGGCGATCTGCGACATATACGCGTCTTGGTTCATAAATAGCGGCATCCACGGTGACACGTAGATCGGCAGAATAAACAGTGCGTATGCCAGCGGAACGCGAACCTTCACGCTCTTCGGCCCCTTGGTGATGACTAGGTCGGCGAGCAGGCCAAATACAGCGGCCACCGCGATGCCGCCCACCCAGTGACCGGTCACGAAAAAGAGGATTTCGATGATAACCAGCATGATTGTCAATGCCCCCATCTTCGGAGTGCGTGCTGTGAACAGCGCAAAGACGATGCCGTTAACGAGGATAGAAAGCAAGAAACCGGCATACATGGCGGCGGGGATGAACCCGAGCATTCCGAATGCAAACACGATGACGAACATCAAAGCGGTGAAGACGCCAATGTTGATGAAGTCGCGCGCGTTGAGGCGCGAGGATGTGGGTGTGGACATAGTTTTTCCTTTCATGATTGTGAACAGTGCTGTGTTTTAGACGAGTTGCCATCCGGCGGCGTTGATGCGTTCTTGCCAGAAATCGCGGTATTGACCTGGCTGGTTGACCAGCTCGTCGTGGCACCCGCGCTGGGCGATACGCCCACCGTGGGAGAGCACAATGATTTGGTCAGCTGACCGAATGGTTTCCAGTTTGTGGGCGATGACAATAAGTGT
Organism: Trueperella sp. HMSC08B05; assembly: GCF_001808405.1. Lineage (NCBI taxonomy): Bacteria > Bacillati > Actinomycetota > Actinomycetes > Actinomycetales > Actinomycetaceae > Trueperella > Trueperella sp. HMSC08B05. The sequence goes on from NZ_KV793271.1 coordinate 28,883, forward strand.
GGAGTGTTTGCGTAGCTCATTCATCGCCGCAACAATGTTGGCTTCATTTTCCGCGTCCAACGCGCTGGTGGCCTCATCGAACAGCACAATCGGAGCTTTCTTCACCAAGGCGCGAGCGATGGACACTCGTTGGCGTTCCCCACCTGACAGTGCACGCCCGCCAGAACCCGCCAATGAATTCCAGCCGTCTGGGAGGCGGTTGACGATTTCCGTCACGCCCGACAGGTCAGCGGCCCACCTGATTTCTTCATCGGTAGCTTTAGGGTTGCCAAGGCGAATGTTGGCTTCGAGAGTGTCATTGAATAAGTAGACGTCTTGGAAGACGAGAGACACCTGGCGCATCAGGTCTTCGGTGGCCTGCTCGCGCACGTCCACTCCGCCAACGCGCACGCTGCCGGACTGCACATCCCAGAAACGTGCAACCAACCGGGCGATCGTCGTCTTCCCGCACCCAGATGGACCAACCAGGGCACACATGCCGCCTTGCGGGACATGGAAGGAAATATCACAAAGAACCGGGGTGTCCGGATCGTAGCTGAAGGTGACGTCCTCGAAACGAACATCACCAGGGGCGTTTATCGGCGTGGAGGCATCGGGTTCGGACAGTTCGGGGGCGTCCATGACCTTGTCGACGTGGTTCATCTGCTGGCGGCGTTCTTCCAGCCCGGTCATGCAGCCACCGATGTCTTGGAGCATGGTGGTGAACCGCAGGCACATGCCGATTGTGACCACGGCGTTCAGCGCATTCATTTGCCCGCCGAGGGCGAGTTGGGCGGTGAGCCAGATCATCACCACAATGAGCGCTTGGACGAACATCCCATTAATCAGGTTCGCTAATGTTTCGATCCACAATGCTTTGCGGCTTTTGCGGTCAGCCTGTTTGAATGCCCGATCAAGGGCCGGGTAGTCGTCGGCGACGTGGCAGGAGCGCAGCGCGCCTTGGCAGGTGGCGAATTCGACCATGCGAGCCGCCAACTCTGATTCGGCTGGTTCGGAAATCTGCTTACCTTTATCAAGAAGCACGCGGGAGATATGGAGGAAGGCGAGCATGATCGGGAAGGCGATCGTCAAGGTCAGTCCCAGTCGCCAATCCCAGAACCAGGTTCCCACAGTCACTACGAGCACGGCCGAGAGTTTTTGGACGAGGGAGAAAATGAAATGCGCCGCCGACTCGCCCAAGTTCATCATTTCCTGGGTGACCATGCGCGACAGCCGTCCAGAGCTACCCGAATCGAACACTCCCAACGGTAGGCGGGCTACTTTGTTACCTACTGCCTGGTGTACGTCGTGAATGAATCCGAGCGCGCCGATATAGCCGGTGCGCATGCCATAAAACTCCGTGCCCACGCCCAGCATCGCGATCACCGCCAAGGCGATGAGCCAGCCCGAAAACGACAGCCCCCACACCGGCATTCCGGTTGCTAGGGCACTTGCTGCGGGAAGCAGAGTCAGCAGGGCAAAGCCGTGACACAGTCCTGAGACCGCACCCCACGCTTGACCAACCGAAAGGTCTCGCCACGAGGCGGGTTCCATCAAACGCTTAAAGCGTGGCAGCAATAGTTGATTCATCGTGTCATCTCCTCGCATGCACCTTGGGCAAGAAGTGCCTGATAGTGCGCATTACCCAACAGCTCATCGTGTTTACCGACCACAGCAATGCGCCCGCGTTCCATGACGACGATTTGGTCTGCCCCTCTGATCGAGGCCAGTCGGTGGGCGATCACAATCACGGTTCTGCCTTTGGCAAGAGTCGAGAGAGCTTGTTGGATTTTCGATTCCGATTCCGGGTCCGCCATCGCCGTCGCCTCGTCCAGCACCAACACTGGGGCATCAACCATGAGCGCCCGGGCGATCGCGATACGGGCTGCCTGCCCGCCCGAAACGTGGGTATCCTCACCCAACACGGTGTCGTAACCATCTGGCAGGCTCATGATGAACTCGTCGATCTGCGCTGCCCGCGCCGCCTGCCGCACCTGATCCAAGGTTGCGTCTGGCGCGCCAAGAGCGATGTTGTTTCGAATGGTGTCGCGAATAAGCTGTGCATCTTGCAGGACGAATGCGACCGTCGAATACAACACATCCTGGGAAATGCTCTTTAGATCAACCCCGCCGATGGTGATCGTGCCAGCGTCCGGGTCATCAAAGCGGGCAATCAAACTCGCCAACGTCGACTTTCCCGCACCCGACGGGCCAACCAGCGCGGTCACCGTGCCTGCCGGAATGCTCAGGCTCACCTCGTCTAATGCCTGGGTGTCATCATAGGCATACGACACACCCCGAATCTCAATATCATGACCCTTTGGCGTCTGTGGCGCATCGGGCTGACTCAACGCCGGTAGCTCCATGACGTTCACCAGCCTCACTGCCGCAGACCCTGCGAGCTGGTACGACCAGGCGATGGTTGCGACTGCCATCAACGCTCCCGGCAGCACCAAGGCGATCAACGTCGTCGTTATCACCTCGTAGATGCTCACCCAACCGGCGTTCATCATCAACGCGCCACCGCCAAGGTTCACGATCAACAACACCGGGATCGACACCCACGAAAATGAGGCGACCGACATCGACACCAGCGGCATACACCACGCCCGGTAGAACTTAGAAAACTCGTTAGCCGCATCTAAATAGGCTTTATGTGCTTGGCCGACCTTGCCGAACGCTTTCACCACTGAGATACCGGCAACAAACTCGGCCATCGTTGCCGAAACCTGAGCGAGCTTGGTATCCATTTGCGCGGTCTTCTCATTCATCCCACGCATCGACATGCCATACATGCCCACATAAATCGGAATCGTCGCAATCGACAGCAACGCGAGCCGCCAATCCACCACAAACGCATAGGCCAACAAGGCGAGCGGGGAGACGATCGCGTTCAGTTTCTCGATCGGCCCGTGCGCGATCACTGTGTGCACCGTGGCCGTATCATCCTGAATGGTCTTGCGGATCTTCCCCTCACCCTCGCGGGTAAACCACGACAGCGGAGCAGTCGACATTCGGGCGGCAATCTGGCGGCGCATCTGATTACGCAACGACAGGTCAATAAAATGCGTCACGCCCAATGCAACAAAATATAAGGTCAACCGGGTCATGTATGCGCTGACGAGGAGTATGACGATCCAGTTCACCCGCGCCGGGTCCACCTGGTCTTGCATAAGTTCTCTGCCAAGCTCCACCAAAGCCACATAAGGTGCGATAGCCAGCACACCAGAGGCGAACGCTAAGACCTGCGCGACGAACAGTTTGCCTTTCACCGGCTGCGATAGCTGACGGATCGCGTTCTGGCCAGCGACAGATTTTTCCTTCGCCGACCCATACTCACCTTCAACAACCTGATCCGTTACACTATCGTCCATACAAACACCATCCTTATTAGGTAAGGCTAACCTTATCAAATGAAGCGTCCTGGGTTTAGTTCCTACCTCA